>NZ_CP098323.1:0-10000 GCF_023657595.1 Cytobacillus firmus
TTGGAAAACATTGCGGATCTTTGGAATAATGCTCTGGCCAATATCGAGAAAAAAATCAGCAAGCCCAGTTTTGATACATGGCTGAAATCGACAAAGGCTCATTCTCTTCAGGGAGACACTTTAGTCGTTAAGGCCCCGAATGAGTTTGCCCGTGACTGGCTTGAAGAGCGTTATTCCCAGCTGATCTCCGGAATTCTTTATGACATAACCGGTGAAGAATTAGGAGTGAAATTCATCATTCCGCAAAATCAGAGTGAAGAAGAAGTCGATCTTCCTCTTCCGCCAAAAAAGAAAAAGCTGGAGGAAGAACAGCCGGAACTGCCTTTAACGATGCTGAACCCGAAGTATACATTCGACACGTTTGTCATCGGATCCGGAAACCGCTTCGCCCATGCAGCTTCACTTGCTGTAGCAGAGGCACCGGCGAAGGCATATAATCCTTTATTTATTTATGGGGGAGTTGGACTCGGAAAAACTCACCTTATGCACGCAATCGGCCATTATGTATTAGATCATAATCCATCAGCTAAAGTCGTATACTTATCTTCCGAGAAATTTACGAATGAATTTATTAACTCGATCCGAGATAACAAAGCGGGCGATTTCCGCGATAAATATCGAAATGTGGATGTTCTTCTTATCGATGATATTCAGTTTTTGGCTGGAAAAGAACAGACGCAGGAGGAATTTTTCCATACTTTTAATACATTGCATGAAGAAAGCAAGCAGATCATTATCTCAAGTGACCGTCCTCCAAAAGAAATACCGACACTGGAAGACCGTCTCCGCTCCAGATTTGAATGGGGACTAATTACTGATATTACGCCTCCCGACCTTGAAACGCGTATTGCCATACTGCGTAAAAAGGCCAAGGCGGAGGGACTTGATATTCCTAATGAGGTTATGCTTTATATTGCCAATCAGATTGACTCCAACATCCGTGAGCTTGAGGGTGCTCTGATTCGTGTAGTAGCATACTCCTCTTTAATAAATAAAGATATTAATGCCGACCTTGCAGCAGAAGCTTTAAAGGATATTATTCCAAGCTCCAAGCCAAAGGTCATTACCATCCATGAAATTCAAAGGGTGGTTGGGGAACATTTTAATGTAAAGCTTGAGGATTTTAAGGCGAAGAAACGGACAAAGTCTGTCGCATTCCCCCGTCAGATCGCCATGTACTTGTCCCGGGAATTAACCGATTTTTCTCTGCCTAAAATAGGGGAGGAATTTGGCGGAAGGGACCATACGACCGTCATTCATGCCCATGAAAAAATATCAAAGATGCTTCAATCTGATTCACAATTTGAAAAGCAGCTGAAAGAAATCAATGAATTGCTCAAGGTATAATGTGTATAACTTGACCTGACTTACACACAGTCTGTCCACATGTGGATAGGCTGTGTTTCCTTTCAAAAAATGCAGTTATCCACATACTAACAGGCCCTACTAGTACTTCTACTATTTTTTTTATAAAAAATATATATATTCAATACGCCATTAAAATATGCTTGGAGGATTTAAAAAATGAGATTTATAATCCAGCGCGACCAGTTGGTCCAAAGCGTCCAGGATGTTATGAAAGCTGTAACAAGCAGAACGACTATTCCCATCTTAACGGGGATTAAAATCGTTGCTTCTGAAGAAGGAGTTACATTAACCGGAAGCGACTCTGATATTTCCATTGAATCTTTTATTCCTAAAGAAGAAGACGGAAATGAAATTGTTGAGATCAAACAGCCTGGTGCCATCGTGCTCCAAGCGAAGTTCTTCAGTGAAATCGTTAAAAAGCTTCCGACTGACAGTGTGGAGATAAGCGTGGAGAACCATTTGCAGACAGTCATCCGCTCAGGTAAATCTGAATTCAATCTTAATGGCCTGGATGCTGAGGAATATCCGCACCTGCCTCAAATTGAAGAAGAAAAAATGTTTAAGATTCCTACGGACCTGCTAAAAGCAATGGTTCGTCAAACCGTTTTCGCAGTGTCCACCTCAGAAACACGCCCTATCTTGACAGGTGTAAACTGGAAGGTGGAAAACGGCACATTAACCTGTATTGCAACAGATAGCCACAGATTAGCTTTACGAAAAGCGCAGATCGAAACAACGGCCAGCGAAACCTACAATGTGGTTATTCCAGGAAAAAGCTTAAGTGAATTAAGCAAAATTCTTGATGACAACAATGATTTAATCGATATCGTTATTACTGAAAACCAGGTTCTCTTTAAAGCCGAGCATCTGCTGTTCTTCTCAAGGCTGCTTGAGGGAAATTATCCTGATACATCCAGACTGATCCCTTCAGACAGCAAAACTGATGTGGTCGTCAATACTAAAGAATTCCTGCAGGCTATTGACCGTGCCTCTTTACTTGCGAAAGAAGGACGTAACAATGTGGTCAAGCTTTCTACAATCGATGGCGGAGTTATCGAAATTTCATCCAACACTCCTGAAGTCGGAAAAGTAGTCGAAGAAGTGCAGAGCAAATCCGTAGAAGGCGAAGAATTAAAAATCTCCTTCAGCGCGAAATTCATGATGGATGCCCTAAAAGCACTGGAAGGCTCTGAAATTACCATCAGCTTCACCGGCGCCATGAGACCATTCATCATTAAACCGTTAAACGATGAATCAATACTCCAATTGATTCTGCCAGTTCGAACTTATTAAGAAAAAGCTGCCGGTTGTGCCGGCGGCTTACTTTTTTATTACAGATGAACGAGGGTGGCGAGGTTTAACGAGAAAAAGCTTTTAAAAGAATAGGCTGTTTAGGCGAAGTTTGTTGCTATTTGTATTAAATTTACTGAGTTGATTGTAGCGGAAGGTGCGAGATCCTTGAAAATGCATTCGCATTTTCTTCGTGCGGTGTTTGCTCAAGGAAGCTTATTCAAAGTCCTGCGGGAGTAGCGGGACAGGTGAGACCCCGCAGACGCATAGCGTCGAGGAGGCTCAGCGCACGCCCCGCGGAAAGCGAGCATCCTGGAGCGGAAATCAACGGACAAGGTTATAAGCGAAAAAACTCTTTGCATTAGCTTAAAAGCCGCCAGAATATTGGCCAACACCAGGGGAATAATGAAAATAACGGGCTGCAGTCGACTTTTCTTTGTGTATCTGAGATTTATTTAGTAAAATAGAATATTAGATACCATTCTGAAATTGTTTTGCCAAAGTGCAGAAAAAACTGCAGCACTGGAAGTCGGACAATGGGAAAGAGTGAAAATATGACGGAAATTCAAATTGATACAGAATATATTACGCTGGGCCAATTTTTAAAAGCCGCTGATGTGATTCAAACAGGCGGAATGGCCAAATGGTTCCTGAGTGAATACGAAGTCTTCGTCAACGGCGAGCAGGATCAAAGACGGGGAAGAAAGCTAAGAACCGGGGATAAAATCGAAATTCCGGATGTCGGTGAATTTACGATCATCTAAACGCCGTTTTTAGCGTTAATATTTTAAAGGATGTAGCGTCTATGCATATAGAGCAGTTGCTGTTAAAGAATTACCGGAATTACGAAGAGCTTGAAGTCAATTTCGAAAATAAAGTGAATGTAATTTTGGGAGAGAATGCCCAGGGAAAGACAAATGTCATGGAATCAATCTATGTGCTGGCAATGGCAAAGTCCCATCGGACATCAAATGACAAAGATCTTATTCGCTGGGATCAGGAATATGCTAAAATAGAGGGAAGGGTCCAAAAAAGGCAAGGATCCCTGCCCATGCAATTAGTCATCAGCAAAAAAGGCAAAAAAGCCAAATGCAATCATATAGAGCAGCAGAAATTGAGCCAGTATGTCGGCAATATGAATGTTGTGATGTTCGCGCCTGAAGATCTCCATCTAGTGAAAGGGAGCCCTCAAGTAAGGCGTCGTTTTATTGATATGGAGATTGGGCAGGTTTCACCTGTCTATTTGCATGATATCAGCCAGTATCAGAAAATCCTCCAGCAGCGCAACCACTATCTGAAAATGCTCCAGATCAAAAAGCAGACCGACCATACCATGCTTGAGATTTTAACAGAGCAATTCATTGAAATGGCTGCAAAGATTGTTTCAAAGCGCTATGAGTTCCTCAGACTCCTCGAGAATTGGGCACAGCCGATCCATGAAGGAATTTCCAGAGGGCTTGAGACCTTGAAAATTGAGTACAAGCCTTCTGCTGAGGTATCAGAAGAACAAGATTTGTCGAAAATGGTTAAAGTATATCAGGATAAATTCGAAAAAGTGAAAAACAGGGAAATAGACCGCGGCGTCACTATGTTTGGACCGCATCGCGATGATCTGATTTTTCATGTGAATGGGCGCGATGTGCAGACATTCGGTTCACAGGGCCAGCAAAGAACGACGGCTCTATCGGTCAAGCTTGCTGAAATCGAACTGATCCATTCTGAGATTGGGGAATATCCTATTCTGCTGCTGGATGACGTCCTCTCGGAATTGGACGATTATCGCCAGTCCCATTTATTGAATACCATTCAAGGAAAAGTACAGACGTTTGTCACTACTACAAGCGTTGATGGGATAGACCATCAGACACTTAAAGAAGCAGCAGCGTTCAATGTGGAATCAGGGAGAATCAAGAAGATTCAGTGAGGTGATCGCATGTACATCCATATAGGTGAAGATGTGCTGGTCCGGGCAAGGGATATTGTCGCTATTATTGATAAAGAAACAGTCCTTGCTTCCGAGTATGCAAAAGAGCATAAGGAGAGCCAGGAGGAATCAGTTGTGAACCTTGCGAAGGGTTCCTATAAATCTGTGGTCGTCACAACAGAAAAGATCTATTTTTCTCCGCTATCCTCAGGCACGTTAAAAAAACGATCCCATAAACTAAGTGTTCATGAATTTTAAAGACAGGCCGGATCCATTACGGAAAGAGGCAAGTCAGTGAAAATTATAGTTTGGCTCATCCAAATGCCAGGCTTTTTTATAGATTAGTGAAATAGAAAGTGCAGGTGACCGATGTGGCAATGGAGCAAAAGGCAGTGCAGGAACAATCCTATGATGAGAATCAGATACAGGTACTGGAAGGTCTGGAAGCGGTTCGGAAGCGTCCGGGAATGTATATCGGTTCAACAAGTGCCAAAGGGCTTCACCATCTTGTTTGGGAAATAGTCGATAATAGTATAGATGAAGCACTGGCAGGCTATTGTTCTGAAATCAATGTGATTATCGAAAAGGATAATAGTATTACGGTAGTGGATAACGGACGTGGTATACCAGTCGGAATCCATGAAAAAATGGGGCGCCCGGCAGTCGAAGTCATTATGACGGTTCTTCATGCAGGCGGTAAGTTCGGAGGCGGCGGATACAAGGTTTCCGGAGGTCTGCATGGTGTTGGTGCTTCTGTAGTTAATGCACTATCAACTGAACTGGAAGTATTTGTTCATCGTGACGGCAAGAAACATTATCAGAAATTTGAGCGCGGCGTTCCAAGTGCTGATCTTGAAGTGATTGGGGAAACCGATCACACAGGAACTACCATCCACTTTAAGCCGGACGGTGAAATTTTCACTGAAACGCTTGAATATGATTATGAAACACTTGCAAACCGCATTCGTGAGCTGGCTTTCCTGAATAGAGGATTAACCATCACGATTGAAGATAAACGTGAGGAAAATAAGAAAAATGAATATATGTACGAGGGCGGCATTAAATCGTACGTTGAACATTTGAATAGAACGAAAGAAGTTCTCCATGAAGAACCAATCTATATTGAGGGAGAACGTGAAGGCATTACAGTTGAAGTCTCCATTCAGTATAATGATGGCTACACAAGCAATATTTATTCTTTTGCCAATAACATTAATACGTATGAAGGCGGAACACATGAATCAGGATTTAAAACGGCTCTAACAAGAGTCATTAATGATTACGCCCGAAAAAGCGGTTTATTCAAAGATAGTGATGCTAACCTTTCTGGGGAAGACGTTCGTGAAGGTTTAACGGCGATTGTATCTGTTAAGCATCCAGACCCGCAGTTTGAAGGACAGACTAAAACGAAGCTTGGCAATTCAGAGGTGCGTACTGCAACTGATACGATTTTTGCGGAAGCTCTTGAGAAGTTCCTGCTGGAAAATCCGTCAGTAGCCAAGAAAATTGTCGAAAAGGGATTAATGGCTGCACGTGCCAGACTGGCAGCTAAGAAAGCCCGTGAACTGACAAGAAGAAAGAGTGCTTTGGAAGTATCAAGTCTGCCGGGGAAACTGGCCGACTGCTCATCTAAAGATGCCTCCATATCAGAACTTTACATCGTTGAGGGTGACTCTGCCGGCGGCTCAGCCAAACAGGGGCGCGACCGTCACTTCCAGGCAATCCTGCCGTTAAGAGGGAAAATCCTTAACGTTGAAAAAGCCCGTCTGGATCGAATTCTTTCCAACAATGAAGTGCGGGCTATGATTACTGCAGCCGGTACAGGGATTGGCGAAGATTTTGATATTGCAAAAGCCAGATATCATAAGATTGTGATCATGACCGATGCCGATGTGGATGGAGCTCATATTCGAACATTATTATTAACCTTCTTCTACCGTTATATGAGACAAATTTTAGAAGCGGGCTATATTTACATTGCGCAGCCGCCGCTTTATAAAATACAGCAGGGCAAGAAGATTGAATATGCCTATAATGAACGCCAGCTTGAACAAGTAATGAGCACCATGTCCAGCCAGCCTAAGCCGAATGTTCAGCGCTATAAGGGTCTGGGCGAGATGAATCCAGGCCAGCTGTGGGAGACAACGATGAATCCCGAAACACGAACACTGCTGCAGGTGAGCCTTGAAGATGCCATTGAAGCAGATGAAACGTTTGAAATATTAATGGGCGATAAAGTGGAACCACGACGAAACTTTATTGAAGAAAACGCCCAATATGTTAAAAACTTAGATATATGATCAAAAGACAGGATAGTTTACTATCCTGCTTTTACATAAAAACGGTTTTCACAGGGTTTGTTGCTTTTCGTATCTTATTTGCTGAGTTAATTGGAGCGGAGATCAACGGACTATATTTTAATAAATGTTTTACAAATTAAGAGGCTATGGGTAAACTCCAGGTCCCTTAAAAAGGGAGGTTCTTTAAATGGCTGATACGCCAAGGTCCCAAATAAAAGAAATTAACATTAGCCAGGAAATGCGTTCATCATTCCTGGACTATGCCATGAGTGTAATTGTTTCACGTGCCCTTCCGGATGTGCGTGATGGCTTAAAGCCGGTGCATCGCCGCATTCTTTATGCGATGCACGATCTCGGCATGCATTCAGATAAGCCTTATAAAAAATCAGCACGTATTGTCGGAGATGTAATTGGTAAGTATCATCCGCATGGTGACTCTGCTGTTTATGAAACAATGGTGCGTATGGCACAGGACTTTAACTATCGATACATGCTGGTTGATGGACACGGAAACTTCGGTTCAGTGGATGGCGACTCTGCAGCTGCCATGCGTTATACAGAAGCACGTATGTCCAAAATATCAATGGAGCTTTTACGGGATATCAATAAAGACACCATTGATTATCAGGATAACTATGATGGGGAAGAAAAGGAGCCGGTTGTATTGCCTGCCCGTTTCCCTAATTTGCTGGTCAATGGAACGTCAGGAATCGCTGTCGGGATGGCCACTAATATTCCTCCCCACCAGCTTGGTGAAGTAATTGATGGGGTTCTAGCGATAAGCAAAGACCCTGAAATGACTATTCCGGAACTAATGGATATTATCCCTGGGCCGGACTTTCCGACTGCCGGAATGATTTTAGGAAGAACCGGAATCCGCAAAGCCTATGAAACCGGCCGCGGTTCAATTACTTTGCGCGCTAAAGTAGAGATTGAAGAAAAAGCTAATGGCAAAGAGACCATTCTCGTACATGAAATTCCATACCAGGTTAACAAAGCAAAGCTGATTGAAAAAATTGCGGAACTTGTCAGAGATAAGAAAATTGATGGTATTACCGACCTGCGTGATGAATCTGACCGTAATGGAATGCGAATTGTCATTGAAGTCAGAAGAGACGCAAATGCAAGTGTATTATTAAATAATCTCTATAAACAAACTGCCCTCCAGACAAGCTTTGGAATTAATCTTCTGGCATTGGTGGATGGACAGCCTAAGGTTCTGAATTTAAAGCAGTGTCTTGAGTATTATTTAGAACATCAAAAGGTTGTTATACGCCGGAGGACACAGTTTGAATTAAGAAAAGCAGAAGCCCGCGCACATATTTTAGAAGGCTTAAGGATCGCCCTTGATCATCTTGATGAGGTTATTAGTCTGATCCGCAGCTCACAGACAACTGATATTGCACGAGAAGGCTTAATGACCAAATTCAATCTTTCCGAAAAACAGGCTCAGGCTATCCTGGACATGCGTCTGCAGCGTCTGACAGGCTTGGAGCGTGAAAAGATTGAAGAAGAATATGCAAACCTTGTAGCCCTTATAGCGGAATTAAAAGCTATTTTGGCTGACGAAGAAAAAGTACTGGAAATTATCCGTGAAGAATTAACGGAGATCAAGGAAAGATTCAACGATAAACGCCGGACTGAAATAGTCGCAGGCGGTATCGAAAATATTGAAGACGAAGACCTGATCCCACGCGAGAATATTGTTCTGACACTAACTCATAAGGGATACATCAAGCGTCTCCCAGTCTCGACTTACCGCGCCCAAAAACGCGGAGGGCGGGGAATCCAGGGAATGGGAACAAATGAGGATGATTTTGTGGAACACCTCATTACCACATCCACACACGATACAATTCTTTTCTTTACGAACAAAGGAAAGGTTTATCGCGCTAAAGGATATGAAATACCTGAATTCAACCGTACTGCGAAGGGGATTCCAATCATTAACCTTCTTGGAGTGGACAAAGATGAATGGGTAAATGCGATAATTCCTGTTGAAGAATTTGCCGATGATTGGTTCCTGTTCTTTACCACTAAACAGGGGATTTCCAAGCGTTCACCATTATCATCCTTTGCCAATATCCGCAATAATGGCTTAATTGCTTTAAATCTGCGTGAAGATGATGAATTAATTTCAGTGCGTCTGACAGATGGCAGCAAGGAGATCATTATTGGAACCAGCCATGGCATGCTGATCCGATTCCCTGAAGAAGATGTTCGTTCGATGGGAAGAACGGCAACTGGTGTTAAGGGAATTAACTTAAGCAGTGGTGATGAAGTCGTTGGCATGGAAGTTCTTGAGGATGACAGCCAAGTTCTGATTGTAACCAAAAACGGCTATGGAAAACGTACTCCAGCCGAAGAATACCGTGTTCAGGGCAGAGGCGGTAAAGGAATCAAGACCTGCAACATCACGGATAAGAACGGAAGCCTTGTTTCCATGAAAGCTGTCACAGGGGAAGAAGACGTTATGCTTATTACAACAGGCGGCGTACTAATCCGTATGGCAGTCAGTGATATTTCCACCATGGGAAGAAACACGCAGGGTGTCAGACTCATCCGCATAAATGAAGAGGCAGGCGAAGCGGTATCGACTGTAGCCAGAGTTGAAAAAGAAGAGGAAAAAGATGACGAAGAATTAACAAAGCCTCTTGAAGATGCCGATTCACTTCCAGAAGAAGAAGTAACTGGCGATAATAGCGAAGAATAACTGCAATAAATTTTGAGGGACACAGATTTGTGTTCCTTTTTTTTGTCCAAATAAAGTAAAATAGTAAAAAAGACTCATATTTGGAGTGTGGAAACAGTGCGTGTACCCATACAGGAATTAAGAGAAGGCTGTATTTTATCCGAAGATGTTTTCAGTTTGACGAATCGCCCTATTATCAGCCAAAAAACAGTGCTGACGAAGGAATTGCTGGATATTATGAAAATATTTCTGATTGAGGAAGCAGAAGTTGAAACTACCATGGTCAGCGGGAAGTCAATGACTTCTGCCGGGAACATGGATGAAGCCGAAGAGGAAGTGGAATCAAATTATATTAGTACATTTCTAAAAGGCGTTCAACATTTCAAAAGGGAATTCACATCCTGGCAATCAGGCCTTCCGGTGGAT
>NZ_CP098323.1:17500-32500 GCF_023657595.1 Cytobacillus firmus
TATATAAAAGGGTAACTGTTTTCATAGCTCTTTTGTTCAGCCTGATCCAGGTTTTGCTTTTGGTAGCATTTCTTTAAAAATTCCTGTGATGTATTCGCAGAAAAAAAATATAAAAAGGAGCTTTTAAAATCAAATGGATGTATCACTGAGAGTCCTCCGAATCTTTTGAAAAATCCAACATATCAATCTGTCCTTGACAGTATTTTGTCCAATTGATAACCTACTAATAATATTTTCGAGTCCAGGAGGTCAAAAAAGATGTGGGAAACTAAGTTTGCTAAAGAAGGTTTAACTTT
Organism: Cytobacillus firmus; assembly: GCF_023657595.1. Taxonomy (NCBI): domain Bacteria; kingdom Bacillati; phylum Bacillota; class Bacilli; order Caryophanales; family Bacillaceae; genus Cytobacillus; species Cytobacillus firmus. Next base: position 17,797 of record NZ_CP098323.1, read on the forward strand.
TGATGATGTTTTACTGGTTCCATCTAAATCAGAGGTGCTTCCTCGTGATGTAAGCCTCAAAGTTAATTTGACTGAAAAGATTGCACTCAACATTCCAGTGATCAGTGCCGGAATGGATACGGTGACTGAAGCAGAAATGGCGATCGCTATGGCGCGCCAGGGCGGTTTGGGAGTTATCCATAAAAACATGTCCATAGAACAGCAGGCTGATCAGGTGGATAAAGTAAAACGTTCAGAAAGCGGCGTTATTACGGACCCATTCTTTCTCACTCCAGAACAGCAGGTATTTGACGCAGAACATTTAATGGGCAAGTATCGGATTTCCGGTGTGCCTATCGTCAATAATACTGAGGAACTGAAGCTTGTTGGCATTCTGACAAACCGTGACCTCCGATTCATTCAGGACTTTTCGATAAAAATCTCCGATGTGATGACAAAGGAAAACCTTGTAACGGCTCCGGTTGGAACCACATTGGATGAAGCAGAAAAGATTCTCCAGAGGCATAAAATTGAAAAATTGCCGCTGGTAGATGATGAAGGTGTTTTAAAAGGGTTAATCACCATTAAAGATATTGAAAAAGTTATTGAGTTTCCTAACTCGGCAAAGGATGAGCGCGGACGCCTGCTGGCAGGTGCAGCAGTTGGCGTAACCGGCGATACGATGAAGCGTGTTGAAATGCTTGTGAAATCACATGTAGATGTGATCGTAGTGGATACGGCACATGGACATTCAAAAGGCGTGCTTGATACCGTACGCGAAATCAGAAATACTTATCCGGATCTCGCCATTATTGCCGGAAACGTTGCGACAGCTGAAGCGACAAAGGATTTGATTGAAGCGGGTGCTGATATTGTAAAAGTGGGAATCGGACCTGGATCGATTTGTACAACACGCGTTGTTGCAGGTGTAGGAGTTCCGCAGATCACAGCTGTTTATGACTGTGCAACCGAAGCACGCAAGCATGGCAAGTCCATTATTGCTGATGGCGGAATTAAATATTCAGGGGATATTGTGAAAGCATTGGCAGCCGGCGGACATGCCGTTATGCTTGGCAGCCTTCTTGCCGGTGTATCTGAAAGCCCGGGCGAAACGGAAATTTTCCAGGGACGCCGCTTCAAGGTTTACAGAGGAATGGGTTCTGTTGCAGCCATGGAAAAAGGCTCAAAAGACCGTTACTTCCAGGAAGATAATAAAAAGTTCGTTCCAGAGGGAATCGAAGGGCGCATTGCATATAAAGGGCCTTTATCCGATACCATTTACCAGCTTATCGGCGGTATCCGTTCCGGAATGGGCTATTGCGGAACAAAAGATCTTCACGAGCTTCGCGAAAATGCCCAATTCATTAAAATGACAGGTGCAGGCCTGAGAGAAAGCCATCCGCATGATGTACAGATCACAAAAGAAGCGCCAAACTACTCGCTATAATTCATAAAAAATAAGGCTGTTTTTCGCAGCTCTTTGTATCTCATTTACTGAGTTGATTGGAGCGGAAGGTGCGAGATCCTCGAAAATGCTCTCGTATTTTCTTCGTGCGGTGTGTATCGGGGGAGCTTATTCAACGTCCAGCGGGAGTAACGGGGAAAGGTGAGACCCCGCAGACGCGCAGCGTCGAGGAGGCTCACCGCACGCCCCGCGGTGAGCTGAGCAGCCTGGAGCGGAAATCAACGGACAACATTGCTGGCGAAAAACAGCAATAAAAAGCAGAAGAGGGAAACCTTTTCTGCTTATTTTTATGCCCGAGAATGGATACTAGGAAAATATCAGTGCAAGCAATTGGGCCAATCATGCCACAAGTGAGGCAGGAATAGGTAATTACTCTATCTATTCTTTGAATCAGAGTTATGATAAAATAACAAAAGTGTATTAAAACGTTGGAGGGCAGTAAAATTGAAGAAAACATTGTACCGTAAGTTTATCGCTGGATTCCTTGCCATGGTCATGATATTAGGTCTTTTACCTGGTATACATAAAGCACATGCGGAAGATATTTTAAATATCAATGCCGATGCTGCTATTTTAGTAGATGCAGAGACCGGAAAGATTTTATATCAAAAAAATGCGGATAAAGTACTGGGTATTGCCAGTATGACGAAAATGATGACAGAATACCTGCTACTTGAAGCCGTTGAAAAGGGCAAAGTGAAGTGGGATCAGGAATACGCAGTAAGTGAATATGTATGGAAAGTTTCACAGGACCGTGCCTTATCGAATGTCCCGTTAAGAAGAGACGGCAAATACAATATCCGTGAATTGTATGAAGCTATGGCTATATACTCTGCAAATGGTGCAACAATTGCGATTGCAGAAACGATTGCCGGTTCAGAAACCAACTTTGTTAAAATGATGAACGAAAAAGCAGCAGAGCTTGGGCTGAAAGACTATAAATTTGTTAATTCCAGCGGTTTGAATAACCGAGATTTAAAGGGATCCCCTCCTGCAGGCGGCCCTGAAGAAGAAAACGTCATGTCAGCAAGAGATACAGCTATTCTGGCTAAAGAATTGATTAACCGGTTCCCGGAAGTACTGGAAACGGCAAGTACCCCTAGAAAGACGTTCAGAGAGGGTACAGACGATGAAATTAAAATGGAGAACTGGAACTGGATGCTTCCTGAGCTGGTATATGGCTATGAAGGCGCAGATGGCCTTAAAACAGGTACAACTGACTTTGCCGGATACTGCTTCACAGGAACTGCTCTGAGAGATGGCAACCGCTACATCAGTGTTGTTATGAACGCTAAAGGTGCGAATGGTCAGGCAACTTATAAATCCAGATTCGATGAAACCAAGAAAATGTTCGATTTCGGTTTCACCAACTTCACGAAAGAAGAAATCGTTCCTGCCAAATATCAGGTGAAAGGCCAGAAAACAGTGCCTGTTACAAAAGGGAAAGAAGATAAAGTGAAGATTTCTTCTAAAGATGCAATCGAAATGGTGATGAGAAATGGGGAAAAGGAAAACTTTAAACCCGTTCTTGTATTGGATAAAAAGAAATTAAATGAAAATGGTGAATTGACCGCTCCTATTAAAAAGGGAGAAAAGGTCGGCTACTTAACGATCGAGTCCAAAGAGGACGGGAAGCTTGAGTTCCTGTCTGATAAAGGCAAAGGCAATATCCAGGTGGATGTTGTAGCCGCTGAAAGTGTTGAAAAAGCAAACTGGTTCGTGCTGACTATGCGCAGCATCGGCGGTTTCTTCGGTGACCTATGGGGAAGTGTTTCCTCAACTGTAAAAGGTTGGTTTTAAGAAAAAGGGCTTTCCTGTCTTGACAGGAGCCCTTTTTCATTGCATATTTTCAATAGGGAAAATTCCGAGTAAAGTAATCTATTTTCCTTTTTTTGAAAAGTTATTTTTATCATAATATTTAACCCATCCAGAGCAGATGGTATTTACGAAGGGGGATAAACATGAAGACAGGTACAGATCGTGTTAAACGGGGAATGGCAGAAATGCAAAAAGGCGGCGTAATTATGGACGTCGTTAACGCTGAGCAGGCAAAAATCGCAGAAGAAGCTGGTGCAGTAGCAGTTATGGCACTTGAGCGCGTTCCTTCTGATATCCGTGCAGCCGGCGGTGTAGCACGTATGGCAGATCCGCGTATTATGGAAGAAGTAATGGGTGCAGTTTCAATCCCGGTAATGGCAAAAGCGCGTATTGGCCATATTGTAGAAGCTCGTTTGCTTGAAGCGATGGGTGTCGATTACATAGATGAGAGTGAAGTTTTAACTCCTGCTGATGAAGAATACCATCTGAACAAAAGAGACTACACTGTTCCATTCGTTTGCGGATGCCGTGATTTAGGTGAAGCAGCACGCCGTATTGGCGAAGGTGCTTCCATGCTTCGCACAAAGGGTGAGCCTGGAACTGGAAACATCGTTGAAGCTGTGCGCCATATCCGCAAGGTGAATGCACAGGTGCGCAAGGTTGTCGGCATGAATGAAGACGAGTTAATGACAGAAGCTAAGCTTCTGGGAGCGCCATATGAGCTTCTTTTGGAAATCAAGAGCCTTGGACGCCTTCCAGTCGTAAACTTCGCAGCAGGCGGCGTTGCAACACCTGCAGATGCAGCTCTAATGATGGAGCTTGGTGCTGACGGTGTGTTCGTAGGATCAGGTATCTTCAAATCTGAAAACCCTGCGAAATTTGCACGTGCCATTGTTGAAGCAACTACACATTACCAGGACTACAAATTAATTGCTGAACTTTCAAAAGAACTTGGCACACCGATGAAGGGAATCGAAATTTCTTCATTGGCTCCTGAAGCTCGTATGCAGGAGCGCGGCTGGTAAGGAGAATTGAACATGATAAAGGTTGGAGTATTAGGGCTGCAGGGTGCAGTAAGAGAGCATGTTCTATCGGTAGAAGCATGCGGCGCCGAAGCTGTGGTCATCAAACGCAAAGAACAGCTTGATGAGGTGGACGGGCTGATCCTGCCTGGCGGCGAGAGCACGACCATGAGACGCCTCATTGATAAGTATGATTTTATGGACAGCCTTAAGGAGTTTGCCCAGTCAGGAAAGCCGATGTTCGGGACATGTGCCGGGCTGATTCTCCTTGCAAACCATATTATTGGCTATGATGAGCCTCATATTGGTGTGATGGATGTCCGGGTAGAAAGAAACTCATTCGGCCGCCAGCGCGAAAGCTTTGAGGCTGATCTGGATATTGCCGGAGTGGCAGAAGACTTTGCAGCAGTCTTTATTCGTGCGCCGCATATTGTCGAGGCGGGGGATAATGTTGAAATCCTCGCCAAGCACAATGGCCGGATTGTGGCCGCTCGTGAAGGCAGATTCCTCGGGTGCTCTTTCCATCCGGAACTGACGGATGACCATCGCCTGACAGGCTATTTCGTTGAAATGATTAAAGAGTCCAAGCAATTAGCAATTTGAATATTTTGGTTGCAAATGGAACATAATTGTAGTACATTATGAATTACAAAATTCTTATAGCTTAAAAGCAATGAGAGGAACTAGTAACAGGAACTTTGTTCTGTAGAGAGCCGGTGGCTGGTGTGAACCGGTGAATAAACCCTGTGAATCCATCCTCGAGCAAAGCATGGAACACCCGGTATGGTCCGGGAAAAGTAAATGCTTTCGGTTAAAACCGTTATGGATTTAAGGTGGAAAGCTTATGCTTTCAACTAGGGTGGCAACGCGGGTAACTCTCGTCCCTTTTTTGGGGACGGGAGTTTTTTGTGTTCTAAATTATTTTTCAGGAGGGAATAAAAAAATGCTGGACATTAAATTTTTGAGAGCTAATTTTGAAGAAGTGAAAAACAAGCTTCAGCACCGCGGCGAGGATTTAACGGATCTGGGAAAATTCGAGGATCTTGATGTTAAAAGACGTGAATTGATTGTAGAAGCAGAACAGCTGAAGAGCAAAAGGAATGAAGTATCACAGCAGGTTGCAGCTTTGAAGCGCGAAAAGCAGGATGCAGACCATTTAATCGCAGAAATGAGAGAAGTCGGCGACAAAATTAAAGCATTGGATGAGGAGCTTCGCACGGTCGAGGAAGAATTGGACCAGTTGCTGCTGAGCATCCCAAACATTCCCCATGAAAGCGTGCCTGACGGTGAAACAGAAGACGATAATGTGGAAATCCGCAAATGGGGAGAAGTCCGTGAATTCAATTTCGAACCAAAGCCGCATTGGGATGTAGCAACAGATCTTGACCTGCTTGACTTCGAACGCGCCAGCAAAGTAACAGGCAGCCGCTTTGTATTCTACAAGGGTCTTGGAGCCCGCCTTGAGCGTGCTTTATTCAACTTCATGCTTGATTTGCACACAGACGAACATGGCTATAAGGAAGTTCTGCCTCCATATATGGTCAACCGTGCAAGCATGACAGGAACAGGACAGCTTCCGAAATTTGAAGAAGATGCGTTCCTGATTGAAAGCGAGGATTACTTCCTGATTCCAACTGCCGAGGTGCCTGTCACCAATATGCACAGGGAAGAAATTCTGAATGCAGATGAGCTTCCGATTAACTATGCGGCATTCAGTGCATGCTTCCGTTCTGAAGCAGGTTCTGCCGGCCGTGATACACGCGGGCTGATCCGCCAGCATCAGTTCAATAAGGTAGAGCTTGTGAAGTTTGTGAAGCCTGAAGAGTCTTATGATGAGCTTGAAAAACTGACTGGACACGCCGAAAAAGTCCTTCAGCTGCTTGGCCTGCCATACCGTGTGATGAGCATGTGCACAGGCGATCTTGGATTCACAGCTGCGAAGAAATACGATATCGAGGTTTGGATCCCGAGCTATAACACGTACAGAGAAATCTCTTCTTGCAGTAACTTTGAAGGATTCCAGGCGAGACGTGCCAATATCCGCTTCCGCCGCGAGGCAAAAGGCAAGCCGGAGCATGTGCACACACTGAATGGATCTGGCCTTGCGATCGGCCGCACGGTGGCAGCCATCCTTGAGAATTACCAGCAGGCTGACGGAAGTGTCATCATTCCGGAAGTATTGCGTCCTTATATGGGCAATCGCGAAGTCATTAAGCCTTAATGAGAAAGTTCGGAGCGGGTTTTTAATCCGCTCTATTTTTTTATAAAAATAATGTTGACAACTTTTTTAAGAGATGATATAGTATTTCTTGTCGATGCGGAGGAATACCCAAGTCCGGCTGAAGGGATCGGTCTTGAAAACCGACAGGCGGGTCAAACCGCGCAGGGGTTCGAATCCCCTTTCCTCCTCCATTTTAATTGACATCTAACACGCGCATAAATATTGGAGATACATAAAACCGCTGATCGCATCAGCGGTTTTTTTGTGTTCTTCCAAAGAAAAAACCGCCGATAATGGCGGTTATTTTTTCAATAGCTGCGTTTGTCTTAAAAAGTAAGAAATTCGCTCCACAATCGGCTCAATGGATTGCTCATTCTGAATGATGTCATAATCATTGATATTCAAGCGCAGGACCGGGCATGCGTTAAAGCTGTTGATCCAATTTTCATAGCGCTGGTGCATTTCTTCCCAGTAGGAAATAGGTGTCTGCTGTTCCATCGGACGGCCGCGCTCCTGGATGCGTGAAAGAATGTCATCAAGCGAGCCTTCCAGGTAGATAAGTAAATCAGGGTGTGGGAAGTATGGTGTCATCACCATCGCATCAAATAAGCTGGTGTAGGTTTCGTAATCGACCTTGGACATCGTCCCTTTTTCATAATGCATTTTCGCAAAGATGCCTGTGTCTTCATAAATGGATCGGTCCTGAACAAAGCCGCCGCCATATTCGAAAATGCGCTTCTGATCCTTGAAGCGTTCAGCCAGGAAGTAAACCTGCAGGTGAAAGCTCCAGCGGTTGAAATCCGCATAGAATTTATCGAGGTAAGGGTTTGTATCAACCTTTTCGAAAGAGGTTCGGAACCCCAGTGCATCCGCAAGCGCATTGGTCATTGTTGATTTTCCGACTCCAACGGTTCCGGCAATGGTAATGACGGCGTTTGAAGGAATCTCATATTTCTGCCTTAGATTCATAAGTGTATACTCCTCTTTTTTAATGATGTCGATAAGGTATCGAATATATGCATTAAGTCTGCTTCGTTTTTCACAAAATCCAGCTGATCTCCATTAAAGCGGATGACCGGAATATCCGGGTGCTGCCTTTCGAACTCATTCATAGCCGTTTCATAATCAAGGGATAGCTGCTCGAGATATAACGGACTGATGTTCTTTTCAATTTCACGGCCTCTCAGCTCGATTCGGTCGAGCAGTGTTTCAAGGCTGGCATTAAGATAGATGATGACATTCGGCTTTGGCATATCACCCGTCAGAATGTCGTAGATCTTCAGATACTTCTGGTATTCAGTCTGATTCAGTGTGCGCTGTGCAAAGATCAGATTCTTGAAAATATGATAATCAGCCACAACAGGCTTATTTTGAGCCAGGTAGTGATTGTTGATATCAACCAGCTGTTTATAGCGGTTGCATAGGAAAAACATTTCAGTCTGAAAGCTCCATTCTTCAATGTTTTCATAGAATTTACCCAAAAAAGGATTTTCATCAACAATCTCTTTTAGCAAGGCATACTGAAATTTCTCAGAAATTGCTTTAGCGAGAGATGTTTTCCCAACGCCAATCGGCCCCTCTACTGTAATAAAAGGTATTCCCCCCATAGTGATCGTCCTCCTGCATTGCTTATTTATCTATAGAAACCATATATAGGTACGTTCCAAAATGACACAAAGCTTATTTTATCACAGTATGGAGTGGAAGGGATATGGAATTTAAGCTGGAAATAAGAAAGTAAGAGTATATTATCTGAAAAATGAAAAAGCTGCCTGTAAGCGGCAGCTGCTGAGTGATCATGCTCTTTTTGTCACATCGAAGTTTTCCGTAATCAGAAGCCAATTTTGCGGGAAAGACAGGCCTAGCTTCCAGTAGCTCATTCCCCGAAGCTTCAGTTCTTTGATTAAGTCGAATTTCGCCTGGATGGAGCGGGCATCCTCAAACCAGACTTCATGCCTTTTCCCGTCAGGTGCTGTGTAATTAAAAAATGGGGCCTGTGCTTTGTAGTCATATTGAATAGCCACATTATTTTCCGCTGCGATCTGTATGGCCTGCTGCGGACTGACGGCTTTTGCGGTAGTGCCCTGAACAAAAGGAAGCGTCCAGTCATAGCCATATAAGTTCTGGCCCATCATGATCTTAGAAGATGGCATTTCGCTGATCGCATATTCCAATACCTGCCTCACTGGGCCGATCGGGGAAACGGCCATAGCCGGACCGCCGCTGTAGCCCCATTCATAGGTCATGATGACCACGAAATCAACAATCTCCCCATGTGCTTTATAATCATGGGCCTCATACCAGAGCCCTTTCTGTTCGGCGCTGGTTTTCGGGGCTAATGCTGTGGAAATCAGCCAGCCTTCCTGCCTGAATCTTGCCTTCGCTTTTCTGAGAAAATTGTTATACGCTTCGCGGTCCTCAGGACGCAGAAATTCGAAGTCAAAATGAATATCCCTGAAGCCGTATTTCTTTGCTGTTGCGGTAATATTATCCAGGAATTTATTCTGAATCGCCATATCATTTAACAATATTCTGCCCAGTTCGTCACTGAACTGATCGTTTTCCTGATTGGTGATCACCATCATCAGTACATTATTATTGGCTCTCGCAATAGCTGGGAAATCATTCAGAAGCGGCTCCTTCAAAGAGCCATCGCGGAGAGCCTGGAAACTGAACGGCGCCAGATAGGTCAGATAAGGCGCGGCCTCTCTTGCACTTTCCTCCAGTTCAGGGGCGACTGTATTGCCTCTTGGCTCCACATAGGCATTGAATTCTGCTTTCGTTTTCGGGCGGGGCGGGATATAAAGGCGAAACCCCACCTGAAGCGGCTGGCTTACTGAAATGCCATTGACTGATGCCAGCTGCTGATAAGAAATGCCGAACCTTCTTGAAATCGAGTAAAGGCTGTCACCCGGCTGCACCCAATAAAAGCTTCCTATTATCGGAATAACCAGTGTCTGGCCAATCACCAGATTATTTGGATTGGGGATTTCATTTGCTTCAATGAGATCCTGAACTGTCGTTCCATATGCCTGGGCAATGCCGAACAAAGACTGGTTTTGCTGGACAACATGAATCTGCAATCTATCTCCCTCCCTGAAAAGCACATCTTAAACACTACTGCCATTTTATGAAGGAAACAGGGAAGAAATGTTATAATTGTTTTCAGAGAAGGAAGAGATATTGGCTTTTAATACGTTTTCCATCATCTTTAAGGCATTTGCATTATCATGGTCATCATTGGAGGTGGTGCAGTCATGCGGTATATGCAGACGGTATTCTCTCATATAAGCGTCATTGGCTGAAAACAGGACACAGATATTGCCTGCGATTCCCGTCATAACAAGCAGATTGACGCCAAGCTGGTGCAGGAGAGTATTTAAGGCAGTGCCGTAAAAAGCGGAGTGCTTTGGCTTTATTAAAAAATAATCATCCGGCGACGGGTGTATTTCATGAAGGATACGCTCACTGACAGGATTGCGGCAATGATTCATAATCGTATCGAGATCAGCCTTCCAGAGGTTATAATGATCATTCACATAAATGACCGGGAGATCCTGTTTATGAAATGCGGACTTTAGCTCATTGATGGGTTTTATGATATTCATTGCTTTTTCAGCAAGGATTTTTCCATGGTGAAAATGAAAGTCGTTAATCATGTCAATAATGATAAGAGCCGGTTTATAGGCTTGCGGATTTTTCATCGAATCGCTCCTTTAAGAGTATTTTTCGTAAAAGGGGCCGCTTTTACACAGATGTTAAGAGAAGGAATGAAGATATTTGATTCAGGAATCATTCACTGAAGATGAACTATATATGCGGGAGGCCATCAAGGAAGCTAAGCTTGCTGAAGGGCTGGAGGAGGTTCCGATTGGCGCAGTCATTGTTCTGGACGGGGAGATTATTGCCCGGGCACATAACCTGCGAGAAGTGAATCAGACTGCGATTGCGCATGCGGAACTCTTGGCCATTGATCAGGCGTGCAAAAAACTCGGAACCTGGCGGCTGGAGAATGCCGTCCTCTATGTAACTTTGGAGCCCTGTCCGATGTGTTCGGGATCCATTATTCTGTCGCGCATCCAAAAGGTGGTGTATGGAGCCAGGGATCCGAAAGGCGGCTGTGCCGGAACGCTCATGAACCTATTGCAGGATGAGCGGTTCAATCATCAGAGTGAAGTCGTCGCAGGGGTGCTGGAAGAAGAATGCGGTGAAATGCTTTCGAGTTTTTTCCGGAACTTGCGAAAGCGCAAGAAAGAAGAGAAAAAGAAAAGGCAATTACTGCAGATGGAACAGGATACAGGAATTGACAATGGCTAGGCATTGCTTTTTTTCCTGATTGTTAGTATACTTATAAATGCGTCGGACAAAGACGCACCTAAATATGGTTTCAACTTTGCCGTGCTAGGCGGGGAGGTAGCGGTGCCCTGTACTCGCAATCCGCTCTAGCGAGGCTGAATCCCTTCCCGAGGCTGGTGTCCTGTAGGGCCTGCCTTAAGTAAGTGGTGTTGACGCCCGGGTCCTGCGCAATGGGAATCCATGAATCATGTCAGGTCCGGAAGGAAGCAGCATTAAGTGGACGCTCCCATGTGCCGCAGGGTTGCCTGGGCCGAGCTAACTGCTTAAGTAACGCCTATGGGCGCCAGTCGACGGAAGGTGCACGGCAGTTTATATTGTTACTAAAACTCATCCTTTTGCGGGGTGGGTTTTTTGTTGTATTTTTTGCTCTAGGTTTTGTAAAAAAGAATTTAGATACGTTATAATAGATGAAGGACTATACATAGGAAGGGGGCGTGTCAGTGAGTTATCAAGCTTTATATCGTGTTTGGCGCCCGCAGCAGTTCATCGATGTTGTCGGGCAGGAACATGTGACAAAGACTTTGCAAAACGCCCTGCTTCAGGAGAAGATATCACACGCCTATTTGTTTTCCGGCCCCCGCGGAACCGGTAAAACGAGTGCGGCAAAAATACTTGCAAAGGCTGTTAACTGTGAGAAGGCACCTGTCACTGAACCATGCAATGAGTGTTCGGCCTGCAGAGGGATTACAGACGGATCAATTCCTGATGTCATTGAAATCGATGCTGCATCCAATAATGGTGTAGAAGAAATCAGGGATATCCGGGACAAAGTGAAATATGCCCCGAATGCTGTAAAATACAAGGTTTACATCGTCGATGAGGTGCATATGCTTTCCATTGGAGCCTTCAATGCGCTGTTAAAAACGCTTGAAGAGCCGCCTAAGCATGTTATTTTTATTTTAGCCACAACCGAGCCTCATAAAATTCCTCTGACGATTATTTCCCGCTGCCAGCGATTCGATTTCAAACGGATTACGGCTCAGGCGATAACAGGAAGAATGAAGCTGATTGCGGATGAAACAGATGCAGCCTATGAAGAGCAGGCCCTGCAGATTATCGCAAGAGCCGCAGAAGGCGGGATGCGTGATGCGCTCAGTCTGCTTGATCAGGCGATCTCCTTCAGCCAGGATCGCGTTACAGTCGAAGATGCCCTATCTGTAACAGGTGCCGTGTCGCAGGGGTTTTTAAATAAACTGGCAAGAGCGGTTAAAGACAGGGATGCAGCATCCGGGCTGGAATTTCTGGAGGAGCTCCTTTTTCAGGGGAAAGATCCATCCCGCTTTATAGAGGACTTTATCCTGTATTACCGGGATATGCTTTTATATAAAGCGGCTCCTAGGCTTGAGGAATCAATGGAAAGAGTTATGCTCGATGAGGACTTCCAGCAGCTTGCCCGGGAGGTGGAGCCTGAAGAGCTTTATGAGCTGATTGAAGTGCTGAACAAAGCCCAGCAGGAAATGAGATGGACCAACCATCCGCGGATTTTCCTGGAAGTGGCGATTGTGAAGCTGTGCCAGCTTGAACAGCGGGAGAGACCAGGACAGGCTGCAGACATTAAGCCGCTGATGCAGCAAATCGAACAGCTGCAGCACGAGCTTGCTGAATTAAAGAAAAACGGCATAGCGGTGAAAGATGATGGAGCTCCTGCTGTACAGAAAAAGCCGCAGAGAAGTTCACGCAAGGGATTCCAGGCGCCAGTCGGGAAAGTGAATGAAGTACTGAAGCAGGCAACGAAAAATGATCTCGTGGCTGTAAAGAGCCGCTGGGGCGAGATGCTGAACCTGCTTGTTCAAAACCAGATGCGCTCTCAGGCAGCTCTTCTCAATGAAGCAGAGCCTGTAGCCGCATCGGAAACAGCTCTTATTGTAAAATTCAAATATGAAATTCATTGTCAGATGGCCATGGATAATGCGAAATTCCTGGATACATTGGCGAATGTCCTGTTTGAGCTTTTAGGAAAGAGATTGCAGCTGGTCGGCATTCCGGATGAACAATGGCAAAGCGTCAGGGAGGATTTCCTGCGCAGCCAGCGTGACGGAGATGAGTCTGGCGGGGGCTTCGGCGGAAATGAGGAAGAACCTCATGTGGCTGAAGCGGTCAAGTTATTTGGCGCTGAACTAATAGAAATTAAAGAATAGAAACTAGCTGGAGGTATGTAAAATGCGCGGTGGAATGGGAAATATGCAAAATATGATGAAGCAAATGCAGAAAATGCAAAAGAAGATGGCTCAGGCACAGGAAGAGCTTGGCGAAAAAAGAATTGAAGGAACAGCCGGCGGCGGAATGGTGACTGTCGTTGTATCCGGACATAAACAAGTTTTAGAAGTTAACATTAAAGAGGAAGTTGTCGATCCGGAAGATATCGAAATGCTTCAGGACCTTGTCCTGGCGGCAACTAACGATGCACTGAAAAAAGCGGAAGATTTAACAAACGATACGATGGGCCAATTTACTAAAGGAATGAACCTGCCGGGAATGTTTTAATCAAACATCCTGAAGGAGTGCTTAAAAGCACAGACAGGCCGGGCGCCAGCGAACATAGCCTGATGGAATATCCATCAGGCCATCATGCTCGCGGCGCTTTTCCTTTTCATATAGGAGGAAACACACATGCATTATCCTGAACCGATATCCAAGCTGATTGACAGCTTTATGAAGTTGCCCGGAATCGGCCCGAAAACGGCTGCGCGTCTGGCGTTTTTTGTTTTAAGCATGAAAGAAGATACTGTGCTGGATTTTGCGAAGGCACTGGTCAATGCGAAAAGAAATTTATCTTACTGCTCTGTCTGCGGCCATATCACGGACCAGGATCCTTGTTATATATGTGAGGACCAGAGACGTGACCGGTCTGTCATTTGTGTGGTCCAGGATCCGAAGGACGTTATTGCCATGGAAAAGATGAAGGAATACAACGGGCTGTATCATGTGCTCCATGGAGCGATTTCTCCGATGGATGGGATTGGCCCTGAAGATATCAATATTCCTGATTTATTGAAAAGGCTTCAGGATGAGACGGTCCAGGAGATTATTCTTGCCACCAATCCGAATATTGAAGGGGAAGCAACAGCCATGTACATCTCCCGCCTGATCAAGCCGTCCGGCATAAAGGCTACCCGGATCGCCCATGGCCTGCCGGTAGGCGGAGACCTGGAGTATGCAGATGAAGTAACGCTCTCAAAAGCGTTAGAGGGAAGAAGAGAAGTTTAAGCACGGAGGCGGAATATATGTTTTTTCGCAGGAAAAAATGGCTTCGCAGCGAGTTTGATGAGAAGCTTCTGGAGCAGCTGAACAGATTGAAAACAGATTGGAACAACCAGAAATCGCTGGTGGAAAAAAGCTTTGATCCATCCCCTGAGGCAATTAGCCAGGCAAAGCTGGCCGAAGCGAAATACTTTTTTCTATTCAGGGAAGCTAAAAAGAGAAATGTTAAAGTGAGAATGTAAGTTATTTATTTTGCTGAAGAAAATCGTCCATAACAAAATACTTGTCCTCCTCTAAGGTCTTTTTTGTACAGACTAAACATAAATTAGTAGTACAAGTTTCCTGAGAGGAGGATTTTTCTTTTGGATCCTATCGTAGTGATCTCCATTCTGGGAGGATTAATTTTATTGCTTCTATTTATAGGAGCACCGGTAAAACCGGTAAGATTTATAGGGCAGGGAGCCATTAAACTGATCATAGGTGCACTCTTATTATTCTTCTTAAATGCATTTGGGAATCAGATTGGCATTCATGTTCCTATAAACCTTGCTACTTCGGCCATTTCCGGATTCCTGGGTATTCCCGGATTGTTTGCCCTTGTTGCTATACAGACATGGATTATTTAATTGTACAGCCGTTCTG
>NZ_CP098323.1:35000-97500 GCF_023657595.1 Cytobacillus firmus
TTATCTGAATACATAGGGTATGGAAGGCAGACCCGGGGAACTGAAACATCTAAGTACCCGGAGGAAGAGAAAGCAAACGCGATTCCCTGAGTAGCGGCGAGCGAAACGGGATTAGCCCAAACCAGGAGGCTTGCCTCCTGGGGTTGTAGGACACTCTATACGGAGTTACAAAGGAACGAGGTAAATGAACAGGTCTGGAAAGGCCGGCCAGAGAAGGTAAAAGCCCTGTAGTTGAAACTTCGTTCCCTCCAGAGTGGATCCTGAGTACGGCGGGACACGAGAAATCCCGTCGGAAGCAGGGAGGACCATCTCCCAAGGCTAAATACTCCCTAGTGACCGATAGTGAACCAGTACCGTGAGGGAAAGGTGAAAAGCACCCCGGAAGGGGAGTGAAAGAGATCCTGAAACCGTGTGCCTACAAGTAGTTAGAGCCCGTTAATGGGTGATAGCGTGCCTTTTGTAGAATGAACCGGCGAGTTACGATTACATGCGAGGTTAAGTTGATAAGACGGAGCCGCAGCGAAAGCGAGTCTGAACAGGGCGAATGAGTATGTGGTCGTAGACCCGAAACCAGGTGATCTACCCATGTCCAGGGTGAAGTCCAGGTAACACTGGATGGAGGCCCGAACCCACGCACGTTGAAAAGTGCGGGGATGAGGTGTGGGTAGCGGAGAAATTCCAATCGAACTTGGAGATAGCTGGTTCTCTCCGAAATAGCTTTAGGGCTAGCCTCATGTAGTAAGAGTCTTGGAGGTAGAGCACTGTTTGGACTAGGGGCCCCCATCGGGTTACCGAATTCAGACAAACTCCGAATGCCAAAGACTTATCCATGGGAGTCAGACTGCGAGTGATAAGATCCGTAGTCAAGAGGGAAACAGCCCAGACCACCAGCTAAGGTCCCAAAGTATACGTTAAGTGGAAAAGGATGTGGAGTTGCTTAGACAACCAGGATGTTGGCTTAGAAGCAGCCACCATTTAAAGAGTGCGTAATAGCTCACTGGTCGAGTGACTCCGCGCCGAAAATGTACCGGGGCTAAACGTATCACCGAAGCTGTGGATTGACATCTTCCGATGTCAGTGGTAGGAGAGCGTTCTAAGGGCGTTGAAGCCAGACCGCAAGGACTGGTGGAGCGCTTAGAAGTGAGAATGCCGGTATGAGTAGCGAAAGATGGGTGAGAATCCCATCCACCGAATGCCTAAGGTTTCCTGAGGAAGGCTCGTCCGCTCAGGGTTAGTCGGGACCTAAGCCGAGGCTGAAAAGCGTAGGCGATGGACAACAGGTTGATATTCCTGTACCACCTCTTTACCGTTTGAGCAATGGGGGGACGCAGGAGGATAGGGTAAGCGCGCTGCTGGATTAGCGCGTCCAAGCAGTTAGGCCGGTAACGAGGCAAATCCCGTTACCATACAGGCTGAGCTGTGACGGCGAGGGAAATTCAGTACCGAAGTTCCTGATTCCACACTGCCAAGAAAAGCCTCTAGCGAGGGAAAAGGTGCCCGTACCGCAAACCGACACAGGTAGGCGAGGAGAGAATCCTAAGGTGAGCGAGAGAACTCTCGTTAAGGAACTCGGCAAAATGACCCCGTAACTTCGGGAGAAGGGGTGCTCATTAGGGTGAATAGCCCTGATGAGCCGCAGTGAATAGGCCCAGGCGACTGTTTAGCAAAAACACAGGTCTCTGCGAAGCCGCAAGGCGAAGTATAGGGGCTGACGCCTGCCCGGTGCTGGAAGGTTAAGAGGAGAGGTTAGCGCAAGCGAAGCTTTGAATCGAAGCCCCAGTAAACGGCGGCCGTAACTATAACGGTCCTAAGGTAGCGAAATTCCTTGTCGGGTAAGTTCCGACCCGCACGAAAGGCGTAACGATCTGGGCACTGTCTCAACGAGAGACTCGGTGAAATTATAGTACCTGTGAAGATGCAGGTTACCCGCGACAGGACGGAAAGACCCCGTGGAGCTTTACTGTAGCCTGATATTGAATTTTGGTACAGCTTGTACAGGATAGGTAGGAGCCTGAGAAGCCGGAGCGCCAGCTTCGGTGGAGGCGTCGGTGGGATACTACCCTGGCTGTATTGAAATTCTAACCCGCGCCCCTGATCGGGGCGGGAGACAGTGTCAGGTGGGCAGTTTGACTGGGGCGGTCGCCTCCTAAAAAGTAACGGAGGCGCCCAAAGGTTCCCTCAGAATGGTTGGAAATCATTCGCAGAGTGTAAAGGCACAAGGGAGCTTGACTGCGAGACCTACAAGTCGAGCAGGGACGAAAGTCGGGCTTAGTGATCCGGTGGTTCCGCATGGAAGGGCCATCGCTCAACGGATAAAAGCTACCCCGGGGATAACAGGCTTATCTCCCCCAAGAGTCCACATCGACGGGGAGGTTTGGCACCTCGATGTCGGCTCATCGCATCCTGGGGCTGTAGTCGGTCCCAAGGGTTGGGCTGTTCGCCCATTAAAGCGGTACGCGAGCTGGGTTCAGAACGTCGTGAGACAGTTCGGTCCCTATCCGTCGTGGGCGCAGGAAATTTGAGAGGAGCTGTCCTTAGTACGAGAGGACCGGGATGGACGCACCGCTGGTGTACCAGTTGTCTTGCCAAAGGCATCGCTGGGTAGCTATGTGCGGAAGGGATAAGTGCTGAAAGCATCTAAGCATGAAGCCCCCCTCGAGATGAGATTTCCCATAGCGTCAAGCTAGTAAGATCCCTGAAAGATGATCAGGTTGATAGGTCAGAGGTGGAAGCGTGGCGACATGTGGAGCTGACTGATACTAATCGATCGAGGACTTAACCAAAACGAAAAGCGGAGGCGACTGTTCAACTTCGAGAGACGTTGGAGAGCCGGCCATTCAAATCCTGGTTTTGGGATTTGGAGGGACGGATCGAAACGGCCGAGAAGTTAGGAGCCGAAGCTAGACAAGTCATTGGTGATACTCGGCAAAAATACTTCTTCATACATTATCTAGTTTTGAGGGAACGAAGTTTCTTCAAACCAAATAGTCCGGTGGCGATAGCGAGAAGGTCACACCCGTTCCCATACCGAACACGGAAGTTAAGCTTCTCAGCGCCGATGGTAGTTGGGGGCTGTCCCCCTGTGAGAGTAGGACGCTGCCGGGCAAATGAAAGAGCACCTGATGGGTGTTCTTTTTTTGTGTGATTATAGGTATCTGAATCAACTGGACTCTTCTTTTTATTGAAAAATGCAGATATGCCTCACCTTTTCTGGATATGCGCCAGAATCGTATTATATGCGGCGTTCCCTGTTTTCATAGTCAATTTCGTTCTCCGTAAGAAGAATTGTGCCAAATGTAAGTAATCTTCAAAACGTGCTAGGTAAATTAAAAATCCTGTTAGATAAATTCATAAATTTGCGGATAAAACCCAAGACATGCTAGATAAACTCCAAAACCTGTTAGATACACCGCCAAGCCCAGGCATGCACCCAAATAAATCCCAGCATGACAGTAATCCAGTGCATCTCAGCTGCCCCGACAGCACAAAAAAATAAAAAGCCCCTATCAAAGGGCTTACATTTCAAGAAAATATCTCCGGCATTGTTATTTTCCGCAGCTTCTTTAAGTAATAATTATATTTTGGATGACTTGTATCCGTGGTGATTAAATCATTCTCACAATCTGTGCAGATAAAAGAAGTGTATAGATGTATTCCCCTGGTTTTTGCCTGCTCGCATATGACACATTCTTCCCCTGCCTGTTTCTTTGCTAATAGCGAACCCAATCACTCCACCTCCATACCCTTAGTCTGCCCAGATTAACACTATTGTATACAATTTTTTGAATTTTCATTGGCGGGTTTTTCTGAGGTTACTTGATTAATATTGTATGATGGAAATCTAATTTGGGTGTATGTCTATAAAGGATTTCTTTTATTATTTTGCCTGATGTTTCAGGGACTGGCGCAGATATCGCCCTTATGTAGCAGTTACATACTTGTTTTGTTAAAATAGGAGAAGAATCATAGGAAAGTGTGAACATATGAATCAGGAAAACACTCCATTATGGAACCAATTACAAAAACATGCTTCACACCAGCCGTTGTCCTTTCATGTGCCGGGCCATAAGAACGGTTATCTTGCAGGCGGTGAGGGAGCAGATTATTTTAAACATATTTTAAAGCTTGATGCTACGGAGCTCGGCGGACTGGATGATTTGCATTCTCCTGAGGGAGTCATCCTGGAGGCTCAAGAGCTGCTTGCCGGCCTGCATGGAGTTTCAAAAAGCTTTTTCCTTGTGAACGGGTCGACTGCAGGGAATCTTGCCATGGTCCTGTCAGCAGCAGAAGAAAAGGAGACTGTACTGGTCCAGCGGAACTGCCATAAGTCCATCCTGAATGGCATTACTTTGGCTAAGGCGAAGCCTGTCTTTTTAGCGCCTGAGTTTAATGAAGAGTGGGGCGTTGCCGGGGGAGTGGCTTTAGAAACGGTAAAAGAGGCGATCAGGCAATATCCGGATGCAAAAGCAATCATCTTAACCTATCCGAATTATTATGGAATGGTATACGACCTTGAAAATATTATTCAGTGTGCCCACGATCACGGTATTCCGGTACTGGTGGATGAGGCTCATGGAGCGCACTTAATAGGCGGGAGCCATTTTCCCGCATCGGCTGTTCAGCTTCAGGCAGATCTCACGGTACAATCGGCACATAAAACGCTGCCTGCTATGACAATGGGTGCTTATCTGCATTTTAACAGCCGTTTTATAAAGGAAGAGAAAGTGTCCAACTATCTGGGGATACTCCAATCAAGCAGCCCTTCCTATCCGATTATGGCTTCTCTTGATTTGGCAAGGGCTTATTTAGCTTCATTTTCGAAAAAGGATGAGGAAGCACTGCTAAAAAAAATCGGGCGTTTCAGGAAGGATCTAAACAGGGTTAAAGGCATTAAGGTACTGCCATTTCAATATCACAAAGGCGACCCTTTAAAGGTAACCATTCAGTCGGAAACCTCACTCAGCGGATTTGACCTGCAGACTCTTCTGGAGAAGCACGGGATCTTTACGGAAATGGCGGATCCCTATAATGTCCTGTTTGTTTTGCCTCTTTTGAAGAACGATATGGATTATCCATTTGACCGGGTGATTGAATGTTTGAAAGAGGAATTGACATCATTCATACCGGCAGACCGCCAGGAAAGAATCACTTTCATTAAAAAGCCTGTTTCCGGCCTTGCCCTTGAGCAAAAGGAACAGAGTCAGCACACCATTAAAATGGTGGCACTGGAAGAGGCAGCCGGTAAAATATGCGCTCAGCAGGTAATTCCTTATCCGCCAGGCATTCCGCTCTTATACCCGGGTGAAATCATTGAGAGCGAAGATATAGCAAACATCAGATTACAAATTCAGGCCGGAGCGCGGTTTCAAAATGGAGACAATATAAAAGCAGGCAGCATTAACGTTTATGAGGATCTATAACAGCAGCTGGAGGAAGTAAAATGAAAAAAGGTAAGTTTATTACGGTCGAAGGACCAGAGGGTGCCGGAAAGACAACGATTATTGATATGCTGGCAAGCAATCTGGCAGAGGAAGGCTATCAGGTGCTTCAGACAAGAGAGCCTGGCGGAATTGAGATTGCTGAGCAAATCCGAAGTGTCATACTTGATAAAAAGAATACAAAGATGGACCCGAGAACAGAGGCTCTGCTGTATGCGGCAGCCAGAAGGCAGCACCTGGCTGAGAAAGTAAAGCCGGCACTGGATGAGGGATATATCATTTTATGTGACCGGTTTATTGATAGCTCTCTTGCCTATCAAGGTTATGCAAGAGGACTTGGCATTGAGGAGGTCTACTCCATCAACAGCTTTGCCATTGAAGGCATGATGCCTGAACTGACTTTGTATTTTGATATTGATCCTGAAGCCGGCCTGGATAGAATCAATCAGCATAAAGGACGGGAAGTGAACCGCCTGGACCTGGAAAAGCTCGGCTTTCATCATAAAGTGCGGGAGGGCTATCTGAAGCTAATGGAGCTTTACCCGGAGCGCATCTTTAAGATTGATGCTTCAAAGCCATTGGAGGAAGTCTATCAGCAGGCGGAGAGCAAGCTGAAAGAACGAATATAAAAACTTGCCTTAAAGATTATATTTCTTTAAGGCTTTTTTAAAATATTTTTTCTGTATTCCCTTAATTTCTGCTTGAAGATAAAATAATTGATATAATAAAAGTAAGACAAAACGGATGAAAACTTTGTAAAGGGGATGGGCTTATGAAATTAATTCTGGCAGTCATTCAGGATCAGGACAGCAATAAGCTAATGAATGCGCTGGTTGACAATAACTTTCGTGCGACAAAATTGGCCAGCACGGGCGGATTCTTGAAATCAGGCAATACAACGTTCATGATCGGGACAGAGGATATCCGTGTGGAGAGAGCCCTGCAGATTATTAAGGAAAATTGCAGAGCAAGAGACCAGCTGGTTGCACCGGTATCGCCGATGGGCGGAAACGCTGATTCTTATGTGCCCTACCCTGTTGAAGTTGAGGTTGGCGGTGCGACAGTGTTTGTTCTGCCAGTCGAGCAGTTCCATCATTTTTAATCATTACAGAGGGAGCTTAGAGCCCTTTGCGGAGGATCAGGTATGAAAATTAATCAGGAACTTCGGCTCAAGATGGAAAATGTCCGCAATGAGCAGAAGCAGGCAGCCGGGAATGACGTTAAATTTTCTGAAATGGTGCAGAAGCAGGACCAGAAAATGCAGGCTTCCCAGCTTCAGGGTCTGTTAAAGGATATAGATGCCGCAGGAGAACGGCTGGCCCGCTCCAGAACCTTTAAGGATCTGGCCAAATTTAAAACGCTTGTGAAACGATTTGTGAAGGAAGCAGTTGATTTTGGAATGGAGCTGAGGCAATCGCACAGCTGGAACCAGCATGGACAGGGCCGATCTCTGAAAGTGGTGGAAACGGTTGATGAAAAGCTTTCAGAGCTGACAGATGAATTAATGAAAAAAGAAGAATCTTCTATTGATATATTAGGAAAAGTCGGAGAGATTAAGGGGCTCCTAATAAATTTATATATGTAAGTGAGTGATACTTGTGGGAAAAACGTGGGAACAGCTGGAGGCCATACAGCCAGTTGTATTAAAAATGTTTAAAAATAGCATAGTGAAGAATCGGCTGGCCCACGCCTACTTGTTTGAAGGGATGAAAGGAACAGGAAAGCGGGAAGCAAGCATGCTTTTGGCGAAAAGCCGATTCTGCCATGAACCGCTTGAAGGGTATGTTCCATGTGAAACATGTTCAAACTGCAAAAGGATAAACAGCGGAAATCATCCGGATGTTCATATTCTGGAGCCGGACGGGCTTTCTATCAAAAAAAATCAGATTCAAAGCCTGCAGGAAGAGTTTTCAAAGACCGGGGTAGAATCCAGGCGGAAACTTTATGTGATTGTTCATGCTGACAAAATGACAGTGAACGCTGCCAACAGTCTGCTTAAATTTCTGGAGGAACCTCATTCAGAGACGACCGCTGTGCTGATTACCGAGCAGTCGCAGCAGATGCTTCCTACTATTCTATCCCGCTGTCAGTCCATTTCTTTTAAACCATTATCTCCTGCTGAAATGATTCAGCAATTAAAAAATAATGGAGTGGATCCTGTCCAGGCACCATTACTTGCACAAATTACCAATAATTTGGATGAAGCTTTACAATATAGTTCTGATGATTGGTTTGTACAAGCACAAAAAATAGTGTTAAAATTATATGAAGTGGTAAAGAAGAATCCGCTTGAGGCAATGGTTGCCCTTCAGGAGGACTGGTTCTTGCACTTTAGAGAAAAAGAGCAGATTGATCGCGGCTTGGATCTATTACTTCTTATTTTTAAAGATTTACTATATATTCAGCTTGGGAAACAAGACCAGGTTGTCCATCTGAACGAACGAAAACGTTTAGAGCAGTTTGCGCTGCAATCTTCCACCAAACGCCTGACGGAACAGATGACGGCTGTTTTGGAAGCCAAAAGAAAATTGCAGGCAAATATGAATCCGCAGCTGTTGATGGAACAGCTTGTGCTAAAATTGCAGGAGGGATCTTCCTTTGTATGATGTAGTAGGAGTGCGCTTTAAAAAAGCGGGCAAGATTTATTATTTTGATCCCGGAGATCTCTCAATACAAAAGGATGACTTTGTCATTGTCGAAACTGTCCGAGGTGTAGAATACGGAAAAGTGGTAATTGCCCCGAAGCAGGTCGATGAGCATGATGTTGTCCTTCCATTAAAAAAGGTTCTTCGTATTGCAGATCAAAAGGATCGCATGATTGTTGAGGAGAACAAGCAGGCCGCCAAGGAAGCATACGAGGTATGCTGTGAAAAGGTACAAACACATCAGCTTGATATGAAGCTGGTGGATGTTGAATATACATTTGACCGAAATAAGGTCATCTTCTACTTTACGGCTGATGGCCGGGTTGACTTCCGCGAGCTTGTCAAAGATCTCGCAGCCATCTTCCGGACAAGGATTGAACTTCGCCAGATTGGTGTGAGGGATGAAGCAAAAATGCTGGGCGGAATTGGCCCATGCGGAAGAATGCTGTGCTGTTCCACTTTCCTGGGTGACTTTGATCCTGTATCCATTAAGATGGCAAAGGACCAGAATCTATCGCTGAACCCAACGAAAATATCGGGTTTATGCGGCCGCTTAATGTGCTGCCTGAAATATGAAAATGATGAGTATGAAGCAGCAAAAGAAATGCTTCCGGACCTTGGGGAATGGATTCAGACCCCGGATGGAGCCGGAAAAGTGGTAGGCTTGAATATATTGGAGCGTGTGCTGCAGGTTGATGTGAAAGAAGCCGAGCGCGTCCTCGAATATACACTGGATGAAATTTTAAAACAAGGTGCTGTATCAGTTCAGTCCACAGATTAAGAGGTGGAAGTCGTGGATAAAAAAGAAATCTTTGACTCAGTGAGTAATATGGAAACCCAAATTGGAGAGTTATATCAGCAGCTTGGTGAGTTAAAGCAGCATTTGGCAGAAATACTTGAAGAGAATAACTCTTTAAAGCTGGAAAATGAACATTTACGACGTCATTTAGACATACCTGCGGAAAAGGAAAGCACATCGGCGAAAAAACGCAAGTCAGAGCAGTCGGCCGATGCTGCAGATGAGGATAAGGTGATTGATATTGGCGAAGGTTATGATAACCTGGCCCGCCTCTATCAGGAAGGCTTTCACATTTGCAATCTTCATTTCGGCAGCCCGCGTAAAGAGGGAGACTGTCTGTTTTGCCTGTCTTTCCTGAATAAGAAGTAAACTTTTAGCCTTCCTGTGATAGGAAGGCTATTTTTCCATAAAAGCAAAGAATCAGAGAAGCATGGAGGATCAAGAATGGATTTTTTAAACGAAGGGGAGCGGCTGGACTATTTGCTGGCTGAAGATATGAGAATCATTCAAAGCCCGGCCGTTTTTTCTTTTTCACTGGATGCTGTCCTGCTGGCCCGGTTTGTGTATGTGCCGATTCAAAAAGGCAATCTCGTTGATTTGTGCAGCGGAAATGGCGTGATTCCGCTTTTTTTAAGCACAAGAACAAAGGGGGCCATTACAGGCGTCGAAATTCAGGAGCGTCTGTATGATATGGCGGTCAGAAGCATTGAATACAATAAGCTTCAAGACCGGATTAAGATGATTCGCGGGGATATTAAAGAGATCCATCGAGAATTAGGTTATGGAAAATTTGATGTTGTCACCTGCAACCCGCCTTATTTTCCGACTCCTTCTAAGGAAGAAATCAACGAGAATGAGCATTTGGCGATTGCCCGCCATGAAATTCTCTGTACACTTGAGGATGCGGTTAAAGCGTCAAGCGGACTTGCGAGACAGGGAGGCAAGGTGGCATTTGTGCACAGGCCGGGCAGGTTCCTGGACATTGTCACGCTCATGCGCAAATATAAGCTGGAGCCGAAAAGGGTGCAATTTGTCTATCCGAAGGCCGGAAAAGAAGCAAACACGCTGCTGATTGAGGCAGTTAAGAACGGAAATCCAGACCTGAAAATCCTGCCTCCTTTATTTGTATATAATGAAGAAAATGAATACACACCCGAAATGAGAGAGATTTTATATGGAGAATAGCCATTTTTTTTACGTTCTCCATTGCCGTGATGGCAGCTTATATGCAGGCTACACCAATGATCTTGAAAAACGGGTGAAGGCCCATAATGAAGGAAAAGGGGCCAAGTATACCAGAGGAAGAGGACCGGTTGAGCTGGTCTTCTCCCGTTCTTTTTCGGAAAAAGGCGAAGCGATGAGAGCGGAATATGAATTCAAGCAATGGTCCCGGAAGAAGAAGGACGAGTTTTTAAAACAACACAATATTTCAATTTAATAATTTGAAAACAGTCTAGCTCCGAGCGCCATCGGCTCGAGGTCTTAAGCCGATAAGCGGGCGCTCTGCGCTTTTCAAGAAAGAGACGGGTGGTACATATGTGGCAGCAAAAAAGCTTTGAGCATGAAGAGTCAAAAGGAATTCTGTATTTAGTCCCGACTCCAATCGGCAATCTGGAAGACATGAGCTTCAGGGCGGTTAGAATCCTGAAGGAAGCGGACTTTATTGCAGCGGAGGATACGCGCAATACAAAGAAGCTATGCAATCATTTTGAGATTGCCACACCCATCATCAGCTATCATGAACATAATAAGGAAATCAGCGGACAGAAGCTGCTTGAAAAAGTGGCCAATGGCGCAAAAATTGCCCTTGTCAGTGATGCAGGGATGCCTGCGATTTCAGACCCGGGCTATGACCTTGTAACAGCGGCTGCTGAAGAAAAGCTGACAGTGGTGCCCCTTCCCGGTGCGAATGCTGCTTTGACCGGCCTGATTGCTTCCGGCATCAACACGCAGCCCTTTTATTTCTATGGGTTCCTGAACAGGCAGAAGAAACTCAAGAAACAGGAACTCGAGGATCTCTCCAGGCTATCGGCAACCATCATCTTATATGAAGCTCCCCACCGCCTGAAGGAAACCCTCTCGCTGATGTCGGACATCATGGGTAACAGGAATATTGCATTATGCCGCGAACTGACGAAGAGATATGAGGAATTTATCCGGGGAACTGTAGAAGAAGCAATTGAATGGGCATCAAGCGGCGAAGTGAGAGGAGAATTTGTGATTATTATTGAAGGGACTTCGGAGACTGTGCAGGATGCAGAAACTGCCTGGTGGGAGAATCTTTCGATTGAGGATCATGTCAGCTATTATATAGAAGAAACAGGTCTCTCGAGCAAGGAAGCCATCAAGCTAACCGCAAAAGATCGGGGATTAAATAAGCGGGATGTTTACCATGCTTATCATATCGAAGAATAAAAAAAGCTTCTCACACAAGTGAGAAGCTTTTTTTCATTGTCTAGCTCCAGCGCCTACCCCCTCGAGGTCACAAGCCAATCCTCCCAAAAGGCAAAGAACCTTTCCGTGAGGCTCGTGTCGGGGGTGGACAAGGCGCTTCCGCTTTTCTAATTATTTTACAGTTTCAAAAGTGTTTTGAATTTCTTTTAACAGCTGCTCTGCACCATCACGGCTTAGAATTAATTTGCCGTTAGCCAGTGAGATATTATCATCAGATACTTCCCCGGTAACATGGCAAGTCATGTTTGGCTTGTACTTTTTAAGGATGATTCTTTCGTCATCTACGTAGATTTCTAAAGCATCCTTTTCAGCGATTCCAAGTGTGCGTCTTAGTTCAATAGGGATTACTACGCGGCCAAGCTCATCAACTTTACGAACAATACCTGTAGATTTCATAATAAAAGTCTCCTCTCAAATCTCCAATAATATTTTTCTCTATCTATATCGTTTCGTCATTATTCGACAAAATCTTTGTTACATTCATAATACCAGCCATTCCCATATACGTCAATTACTTTATTTTGGAATGGAATAGAAAATTTTAGGATACTGTCTGAAGTGTTGATATAACTGCGATTTTCGAAATAAAAGCCATTTTAAATGAAAATATGGAAATAAACTTCCAAAAATTCAATATATGACTCTTTTCGACATTTCGACAAAATTCTACAAAAATCCATGCTATTGCTATAATAATATTCGAAAGGCAGTTTCCTTTTTTAGGGATAGAAACTAAAAAAATTTTTTATTAGAGAAAAATCCTGCCGTTCCTTTCTGCCTATTGGTTGCACAATTTCAAGTTTTTAGGTATATTTTGATGGTATAAGAGGTTATGCTGACGAATATAACTTCTTGTAAAATATCGATATAGCAGGCCCAATAACGGCACGATTTTCTGATTAATACTCTCGTCCAAATGGGGCGGGATTTTTTTACAGAGATAAGAAAGTATTACTTTGAACTTCGATAACTGTCTAGCGCAAGCAGCCTACCCTCTTGAGGTCACAAGCTTGTCTAGTTGCGGCTCCTAGGGACTCGAGACATAAGCCAATCCCTTCCAGAAGGAAAGAACACCTTCTTGCAGGGCTCGTCTTATGCTTGTCGTCCCTGGGCAGTCGCCTTCACTTTTCAGGCAATCCTCTCAAAAAGGTAAAGAACACCTTTCCGTGAGGCTCGTCTTTTGCTTGTCGGGGGTGGGCAAGGCGCTTGCGCTTTTAATATAAGGGAGGGAATCTTGTGGAGGACAAATTAAAGACGTTTTATTTAACCACTCCAATTTATTATCCTAGTGGAAATTTACATATAGGGCATGCCTATACAACGGTGGCCGGTGATGCAATGGCGCGCTACAAGCGCATGCGCGGCTTTGACGTTATGTACCTGACGGGAACGGATGAACATGGACAGAAGATCCAGGAGAAGGCAGAAGAAAAAGGGGTAACACCTCAGCAGTACGTTGATGAAATTGTTGCCGGCATTCAGGATCTCTGGAACAAGCTTGATATTTCCTATGATGACTTTATCCGTACGACACAGGACAGACATAAGCAGATCGTTGAAAAAATCTTCGCCCAGCTTGTAGAACAGGGTGATATCTATCTTGGCGAATATGAAGGCTGGTATTGTACGCCTTGCGAGTCTTATTACACAGAACGCCAGCTTGCGGACGGCAACTGCCCTGACTGCGGACGTCCCGTTCATAAAGTGAAGGAAGAATCTTATTTCTTTAAAGTAAGCAAATACGCTGACAGACTTCTGCAGTATTATGAAGAAAATCCATCTTTCATACAGCCTGAATCACGCAAAAATGAAATGATCAATAACTTCATTAAACCGGGCCTTGAGGATTTGGCGGTATCCAGAACAACCTTTGACTGGGGAGTAAAAGTGCCGAATAATCCAAAGCATGTGGTGTATGTATGGATTGATGCACTATCAAATTACATTACCGCACTTGGCTATGGAACCGATGATGATTCCAAGTATCTGAACTACTGGCCTGCAGATGTTCACCTGGTTGGAAAAGAAATTGTGCGCTTCCATACGATTTACTGGCCAATCATGCTGATGGCTTTGGATGTGCCACTGCCGAAAAAGGTATTTGCTCATGGCTGGCTTTTGATGAAGGATGGCAAAATGTCCAAATCAAAGGGAAATGTAGTGGACCCTGTTACCCTTATTGACCGTTATGGCCTGGATGCACTGCGCTATTACCTGCTTCGTGAAGTGCCATTCGGCGCAGACGGTGTATTTACGCCGGAAGGTTTTGTGGAAAGAATCAACTTTGATCTTGCCAACGATTTAGGCAACCTGCTAAACCGTACGATTGCGATGGTGAATAAATACTTTGACGGTGTTATTCCGGCATATACAGGTTCAGAAGGTGAGTTCGACCAGCAGCTGCTGCAAATGAACCGTGAGACGGTTTCCAAATACGAGGAAGCCATGGAAAAAATGGAGTTCTCTGTTGCCTTATCTGCCGTGTGGCAGCTTGTCAGCAGAACGAATAAATATATAGATGAAACACAGCCTTGGACACTGGCCAAAGACGAAGAGAAAAGAGAAGAACTTGCAAGTGTGATGGTTCATCTGGCAGAATCCCTGCGCAGAATCGCGGTGCTTCTGCAGCCATTCCTGACACGCACGCCGAAGGAAATCTTCACACAGCTTAATGTAAATGAAGAAGCATTAACATCCTGGGAAAGCCTTGAGACATTCGGCCTGATTCCTGAAGGCACAAAGGTATTAAAGGGAGAACCGATTTTCCCTCGCCTGGATATTACGGAAGAAGTTGAGTTCATTAAAACAAAAATGCAGGGATCCGCTGCTCCTAAAGAAGGAGCGAAGCCCGAAGCAAAAGCAGAGGAAAAGCCGGATAGCGAAGAAATCTCAATCGATGACTTTATGAAGGTCGATCTAAGAGTGGCCCAGGTCATTGAGGCTGAACCGGTTAAAAAGGCTGATAAGCTCCTGAAATTACAGCTGGATCTTGGCTATGAAAAGCGCCAGGTCGTTTCCGGAATTGCTAAGTTCTATAAGCCGGAAGAACTGGTCGGCAGAAAAGTCATCTGTGTAACCAATTTAAAGCCTGTTAAACTTCGCGGCGAGCTTTCAGAAGGAATGATTTTAGCAGGAGGAAAAGACGGCGAACTTTCACTTGCCACAATTGCTGAATCTCTTCCACTAGGTGCAAGGGTAAAATAATATTATTTATTTTTCCTGTTAAACATAAAAAACATAGAAGTGTTAAGCGTATACCGTAAGCATTTCTATGTTTTTTATTTTTGGAAAAAATTATTCTTGGAAAGTAATTTCTGGTTGATTTATCTAATTGGGACCATTTTGACAGTAATGTCGTTTTGTTACATCACTGACATAATAGTAATAGAAAAATAATATGAAGGAAAAGGAGTTTTTTGATGTTTTTCGACACACACGCACATCTTAATGCCGAACAATATAACGAAGATTTACAAGAGGTGATCGACCGGGCCCTTAGTGAAGGAATTTCCAACATTGTGGTCGTCGGGTTTGACCGTCCAACCATTGAAAAAGCGATGGAGCTGACTGAGCAATACGAATTCATCTACGCCTGTGTGGGATGGCATCCGGTTGATGCCATTGATATGACAGAGGAAGATTTGCTATGGATTGAAGAGCTTTCCAGCCATCCCAAAGTGGTGGCACTGGGAGAAATGGGCCTGGATTATTATTGGGACAAGTCCCCGAAGGATATTCAGAAGGAAGTCTTCCGAAAACAGATCCGTCTGGCGAAGAAAGTCAAGCTTCCCATCGTCATCCATAACCGTGATGCCACATCCGATATAGTCGAAATCCTCAAGGAAGAAGGAGCGGGAGAAGTAGGCGGAATCATGCATTGCTTCAGCGGCAGCCCGGAAATTGCCCAAGAGTGTGTGGATATGAACTTCTACATTTCCCTTGGCGGTCCAGTGACCTTCAAAAACGCAAAAAAACCAAAGGAAGTAGCCGATGTTATTCCGCTTGAAAAGCTGTTGATTGAAACAGACTGCCCATATTTGACCCCTCATCCGCACAGAGGAAAACGGAATGAACCCAGCTATGTCAAATTGGTGGCAGAGCAGATTGCAGAAATAAAAGGACTTTCAACAGAAGAAGTTGCACAGGCAACCACAGAAAATGCAAAAAAATTATTCGGCATAAACTGATAGCTCAATTTGTCGAAGCCTGTAGGAGCTTGTCCAAATCTTTTCTGATTCTAAAAAGTTCTACATGTCTCCTTCTTCTCATAGGATAACCATGTCGATAAGTCTCTCTTTCCTTTCATCCGGTTTTTTTGCATAATAGGAAATACGTTTACGGGACTGCTTGCCAATTACTAGAAAAAGTTAGTTGGATAATTAGAAAAAGGTGCTGTTTTAGCACCCCTGCTGATCGAGCGGAGGGCGTTTACTGCTGATCGGGGAGCGTGACAGTTGGAGGACTGGAAGCCTGAAGTCTTGAGGGATTTCAGAAAATCACTCCCGATTGCTGAGCGCCTGGTCAGCCGGAAAACAAATGATTTCCAGATGCGTGAAAAATTCCTAAATCAAAAAAAGAAGGATTTTTCACATGGATGTTGAAAAGTATAAATCCAAGGCAAGCATGACTGAAAACAGGGTAAATGCAAGAAGGCATGCATAGAAGGGAACTATCATTCATACATAGAGATAGAGTGCAGTTCTAAGAATACAGGCAAAAAAGCCTAATGCCTGCGTTTTTCCAGCCTTTCGGAAGCTGGAAAATTGAAAGAGTTGACAGTCGGCAAGATACTCTATATAATCACTCCGAGAGAAAAGGAGGCGTTTTTCATCGTGATTCAAAACATGAAAAACCTGTTATCCAAGTCTTTGAGTAAAAAGAAATTGGCCATTTTTTCTGCTAGTTTAGTAGTTTTTGCTGCTGCCTGTGGTTTCATTGCGTATGAAACGACAAAGAAAACAGTAGCACTGACGATAGACGGCCAAGAGAAAGTCATCAAAACGCATGCAGCAACGATTCAAGATATATTCGATGATCTAGATATTTCACTCCGCTCAGAAGATTATGTGTTTCCCTCGGTAAACACAGAGGTTAAGGACAATACAGAAATTGTCTATGAACCGGCTAAACAGGTGAAAGTTGTAACAGATAACGAGAAGAAAACGATTTGGACGGCTGCAAAGACGGTCGGGGACGTTTTAAAAGAACAGAATATTACACTGACTGAACATGATAAGGTTCAGCCAGAGCCAGAGGATACAGTTAAAAACAACCTGGAAATTCAAGTAGAGAAAGCATTCGCTTTAACGCTTAATAATGGCGGTAAAGAGAAGCAGGTTTGGTCAACTTCGACTACGGTCGCTGACTTTTTATCACAGCAGGGAATCAAGATCAATGATTTAGACCGCGTTGAACCAAAGTTGGAAGAGACAGTCAAAGCCAATGACAAAATAAAAGTCATTCGAGTTGAAAAAGTCACCGATGTAGTGGAAGAACCAATTAATTTCGCAGTTGTGACAAAGAAGGATAATAACTTAACTAAGGGCACTGAAAAAGTGATGAATGCTGGAAAAAAAGGCCTTAAGACGAAAGAGTTTGAAGTCGTCCTGGAGAATGGCAAAGAAATTTCCAGAAAGCTGATCAGTGAAAAGCAAGTGAAGGAAAAGCAGGATAAAGTCGTTGCTGTCGGAACAAAGGTGGCTGCAGCAACACAAGTCGTTTCGCGCGGAACAAGCAGCAAGGCAAGCGGTAAAGAAATATATGTATCGTCAACTGCCTATACGGCTAATTGCAGCGGATGCTCAGGCAAAACGGCTACCGGTTTGGACCTGCGTGCCAATCCGGGTGCTAAGGTCATAGCGGTTGATCCAAGTGTCATTCCCCTTGGAACGAAAGTCTATGTGGAAGGCTATGGCTATGCCGTTGCAGCTGATACAGGAGGCGCGATTAAAGGAAACAAAATCGATGTATTCTTCTCCTCCAAATCAGAAGCATACAAGTGGGGAAGAAAAACGGTAAAAATTAAGATACTGAATTAAATTTTATGATGCAGGGGCTTCCCCTGCATTTTTTATTTCATTGCAGAGAAGGTTAATGGATAACATTTTTCATTTTCAAGCTGGTTCATATATAATAAGAACTATTCTTTATAAATATATTCTTCTTACATCTATTTAGACGAATTACATTACAGAAATGTTTCAAGTTTTTTTCAATTTTTTTATATTTTTTAACGGAATGAGAAGTTTTTAATTTTGAACATCGATACTGTCTAGCTCCAGCACCTACCGCCTCGAGGTCACAAGCTTGTCTTGTTTCGGCTCCTGGGGATTCGAGACATAAGCCAATCCCTTCCAGAAGGAAAGAACACCTTCTTGCAGGGCTCGTCTTATGCTTGTCATCCCTGGACAGTCGCCTTCACTTTTCAGGCAAGCCTCCCAAAAGGCAAAAAACGCCTTTCCGTGAGGCTTGTCTTGTGCTTGTCGGCGGTGGGCAAGGCGCTTGCGCTTTTCTTAGGAGGAACCATGAAAATCAAGGAAATTATCGTTGTAGAAGGCAAGGATGATACAGCGGCGATCAAGAGGGCGCTGGATGCCGATACAATTGAAACAAATGGATCTGCCATTAACGGGGTAACCATTGAAAAAATAAAGCTTGCCCATAAGACCAGAGGGGTCATCGTGTTCACAGATCCGGACTTTCCCGGACAAAAAATCCGGAATACGATCACCAATGAAGTTCCCGGATGCAAGCATGCCTTTATAGAAAAAGCGGATGCCCTCCACAAGCATGGCAGAGGAGTGGGTGTTGAGCATGCATCGCCAGAAATGATCCGCCAGGCATTAAAGGACGCACAGGTTATGCAGGAAACCTATGAAGAAACCATTACCCAGGAAGACCTGGTCACTGCAGGCCTGATTGGCGGGGAAGGTGCCAAGGAAAGAAGAGAAAAGCTTGGCAGACTTCTTAAAATCGGTTACACAAACGGCAAGCAGCTTCATAAGCGCTTAATGATGTTTCAGATTAGCCAGAAGGATTTTGCTGAGGCAATAGAAGCTATTCGCAAGGAGGAACAAAATGCATAAAGATATTGCAACACCAGCCAGAACACGGGCGATTTTGGATAAATACGGCTTTTCTTTTAAGAAAAGCCTGGGACAGAACTTTTTGATTGATACGAATATTCTCCGGAGAATCGTCGATCATGCTGATTTAACTGAAGAGTCGGGCGCCATCGAAATCGGCCCGGGGATTGGGGCACTGACCGAACAGCTGGCCCGGAGAAGCAAAAAGGTGCTGGCTTTTGAAATTGACCAGCGGCTGCTTCCCATCTTAGAGGAAACTCTATCGCCATATCCCCATGTATCCATCATCAATGAAGACGTATTGAAGGCAGATGTAAAGACAGCGATAGAACGGGAGTTTGAAGGCATTGACGATATTATGGTTGTCGCCAACCTTCCTTACTATGTAACAACCCCGATTATCATGAAACTGCTCGAGGACAAGCTTCCGATCAGAGGCATCGTCTGTATGCTGCAAAAAGAAGTGGCAGACAGAATTTCGGCCCGTCCAGGCACGAAAGAGTACGGCTCCCTTTCCATTGCTGTCCAGTACTATACAGAGGCTGAAACGGCCATGATCGTGCCGAAGACGGTTTTTGTGCCGCAGCCAAATGTGGATTCTGCCGTCATTAAACTGACAAAGCGTAAACAGCCGGCAGTGGCAGTCAAAAGTGAACCATTCTTTTTCCAGGTAACAAAAGCAAGCTTTGCCCAAAGGCGCAAGACGCTTCTGAATAACTTAACGAGCCAGCTGCCTGAAGGAAAACAGAAGAAGGAACAAATCCTCTCCGCTCTCGAACAGGCGAATGTCGAGCCGGGCAGAAGAGGGGAAACTCTATCCATCGAAGAATTTGCCCGTTTGAGCGATGCTCTGCTGCCCCATTTTTCATAAAAGACCAAGCCTGCTGAGTAGACAGCGGGCTTTTTTTTCGCCCGCATGCCTATCTTCCCAACCGCCTTTTCTACGCACATGTTCATAGTCAAATGCATAATTTATGACATAAATAATAAATCACAAACAAGAGCTTAGATGCAGCCCGCGTATACCTCGGGAAATTGGAGTGACGACATTGACTATAAATACGATGGATATCGTCGGAAGAATTTCGTATCATTGTGATATTCTATTCCGCGTGATTGATATTAGAGAACAGGGCGGAAAAAAAATTGCCATATTATTCGGAGAGGATATCCGTCTTGTTGCGGATGCTCCCTGTGAGGATTTAATCGTCATTAACCAGGCGCAGCGGATGAAGTTCGAAGAGGAGTTCAGGTCACTTGAAGAACAGTCCTTCCAGCTATTCAGGCAGGACGTGGCTCTCTTGAGGGAGAAGCAGGAGTATGAAGTGACTGACGGCTACAGCAAGACACTAAACTATTTTCAGATGCCAGGCAGGGTGCTTCATCTGGATGGTGATCCTTCTTATTTAAAAAAATGCTTGAGTGTGTATGAAAAAATAGGTATACCCGTAACAGGGATCCATTGCAGTGAAAAGGAAATGCCGATGAAAATCGGACAGCTCATTGATCATTACAGGCCGGATATCCTCGTTGTAACAGGTCATGATGCGTATTCAAAGGCAAAGGGGAAAAAATCCGATATCAATGCTTACAGGCACTCCAGGGAATTTGTGCAGGCGGTAAGGGAAGCGCGCAAAAAAGTACCGCATCTTGATCAGCTTGTCATTTTTGCCGGAGCATGCCAGTCACATTTCGAATCACTGATCCATGCTGGAGCCAATTTTGCCAGTTCTCCTTCCAGAGTAAATATTCATGCCCTTGACCCTGTATACATTGTGGCGAAAGTCAGCCTTACTCCATTTATGGAAAGAATCAATTTATGGGATATTTTAAGAAATACACTGACAGGTGAAAAGGGGCTTGGAGGAATCGAAACCCGGGGAGTACTGAGAACAGGAATGCCATTTAATGACGAAGAATTAAATGAATCTTAATGAGCGGGCCGTTTTTATTATTTGCGGCTTGTTTTTTTATGTTTGTTTGTAATAGGGTATTTAGCATTTTTCGAGAAATTTCGCGCGGGGGCATTCGTCTATTTCCCAGGTAATGAACGGCAAGCTTATAAGCTTTCTAAAAACTATACATAATCTTTTCCAATTAAGGCAATCCTAAAATTGTTGAAAATTAGAAGAAAAAGTAGAACAAAACATATTGACATTTAAATTTAAACACTGTTATAATTTATATTTTTGTTTGACAGTATTGTGTCAGTGTGATATACTTAACATAGTGAGGTGGACCGAATGGCAAAAACATTATCAGATATTAAAAAAGCTCTTGATTCAAATCTTGGGAAAAGGCTCCTGCTAAAAGCAAATGGCGGGCGCAGAAAGACCATTGAACGCTCAGGAGTTCTGGCCGAAACGTATCCTTCAGTATTTGTGATTGAGTTAGATCAGGATGAAAATGCATTTGAACGGGTATCTTACAGCTATGCGGATGTTTTAACAGAAACGGTTCAAATTACATTCTATGAAGATACATCAGGACAGGTTGCTTTAAGCTAATAATATATATGACAGCAGGCGGTGAACAATTGTTTACTGCTTTTTGTTTGCCCTTTTTTCATAAAATAGCGGGACCTTTCCACATACTATACATACCGCAGTGCGAAAGGGGATGTTAATGTTGGGCAGAAGACGCGGCGTTATGTCAGATGGTTTAAAAGAAGAAATTGCGAAAGAGCTTGGCTTTTATGATGTGGTCCAAAAGGAAGGCTGGGGCGGCATCCGTGCGAAAGATGCCGGCAATATGGTTAAGCGGGCCGTTGAAATCGCACAGCAGAACCTTCTTAACAAATAGCATTCGCACAGAATATGTTTAAGCATTAATATGCACTGCGTCTGCCGAGGCTTATGCCTCGGCATTTCTTTTGGCCAAACAGCGACACCCTCTATATTCCAAGCCACCTGAGCTTTTATGTTTATTTTGTGGTAAAATAGGACAAAAAATGGAGACGCTCTATAAGAAAAGCTTTAAACCTCCGCTTATTGCCGCGTAAAATAAAGTCAATACTGAATGAAGGTAGGGGTTCCCTTCTAAATGAACCGGCAGGGCAAAGCGCTTCGCTTGTGGAGCTGGACAGGAGTCCGATTTAAAGGAAAGAAGTAGGTGGAAATGTTGAAGGTCATGGTGAAGGCGCCTGCTAAAATCAATTTGTCATTGGATGTTTTACATAAACGGGAAGATGGCTATCATGAAGTGGAAATGATAATGACAACAATTGATTTAGCTGACCGCCTGGAATTAACACTTTTAGATAAAGACGAGATCAGGATTATCTCTCATAACCGTTTTGTTCCGGATGATCAGCGGAATTTGGCATATCAGGCTGCACACCTTCTTAAAGAACGGTTTCAAGTAAAAAAAGGTGTGGCCATTACAATAGAAAAAATGATTCCGGTTGCAGCTGGGCTTGCCGGCGGCAGCAGTGATGCAGCTGCGGCTCTCAGGGGCCTTAACAAGCTGTGGGGTCTGGGGCTTTCATTGGATCAGCTTGCTGAAATAGGAACGGAAATCGGTTCTGATGTTTCTTTTTGCGTATACGGAGGCACTGCATTAGCTACAGGGCGGGGAGAGAAAATTCAGGAGCTTCCTGCACCTCCAACCTGCTGGGTTATACTTGCTAAGCCGTTTATCGGCGTATCGACAGCGGATGTATACAGGAGACTGGATGTAGAGAAGGTGCAGCATCCAAATACAAAAGGAATGGTCGAAGCGATCCAATCTGGCTGCTATGATGATGTCTGCCGAAATATGGGCAATGTACTCGAGGATGTCACGCTGAGTATGCACCCCGAGGTCCTGCAGATAAAAGACCAGATGAAACGATTTGGTGCGGATGCTGTCCTGATGAGCGGCAGCGGGCCAACCGTGTTTGGGCTTGTGCATCATGATTCAAGAATGCATCGGATTTATAATGGCCTCAGAGGGTTTTGTGACCAGGTTTTTGCAGTCAGAATGCTCGGAGAAAGACATAAGCTTGATTAAATCCGTATATTAATGGTATATTATCGTTAAAACATTCGGATTTAAATGGGGGTTCCACAATGAAATTTCGCAGAAGCGAACGGTTGATAGATATGACCAATTATTTATTGAACCATCCGCGTCAGCTGGTATCCTTAACTTTCTTTTCAGAAAGGTATGGTTCCGCCAAGTCTTCGATCAGTGAAGATCTCGCCATTATCAAAGAAACATTTGAGCAAAGAGGAATAGGCACACTGCAGACCGTTTCCGGAGCAGCAGGCGGCGTCAAGTTCCATGTTAAAGTGCCTGATGATGAAGCCCGTCCATTTGTAGAGGAGCTTTGCGGTTTAATTGCCAGCCCGGAAAGGCTTCTTCCCGGGGGCTATCTCTATATGACTGACATTCTCGGAGATCCTTTAATTGTCCAGCGTGCAGGCAGGCTTTTTGCCTCAGCCTTTGCGGATAAGCCCGTTGATGTGGTCATGACAGTAGCTACAAAAGGAATACCGCTTGCTTATGCGGCCGCTAATTATCTCAATGTGCCCGTTGTTATCGTCAGACGTGACAGCAAGGTGACAGAAGGATCTACGGTAAGCATTAACTATGTGTCAGGCTCTGCTAAGAGGATTCAAACCATGGTACTTTCGAAAAGAAGCCTGGCAGAGGGTTCCAATGTCTTAATCATTGACGATTTTATGAAAGCCGGCGGAACGGTTAATGGAATGGTCAGCATGCTGGAAGAATTTAAAGCAAACCTTGCAGGCATTGCAGTCCTGGTGGAAGCAGAAAAAGCAGAAGAACGGCTGGTTGATGAGTACCTTTCTTTAGTACGTCTATCTGATGTTGATGTAAGGGAAAGGAAAATCAATGTAAGTGAAGGCAACTATTTTAAAAAATAATCATATTTTTTAGGGGGAGAATTCATGAAAGTCATTCAAACGAATCAGGCACCGGCAGCAATTGGACCGTATTCTCAAGGAATTACAGTAAATAACCTATTCTACAGCTCAGGTCAAATTCCGCTTACTGCTGAAGGCGTTTTGGTGGATGGGGATGTAAAAGAGCAGACGCATCAGGTATTTAAAAACCTTCAGGCAGTGCTTGAAGAAGCTGGCGCGTCATTTGATACGGTGGTAAAAGCGACAGTATTTATCAAGGACATGAACGAATTTGCAGCTATTAATGAAGTGTATGGGGAATACTTCAGCACACACAAGCCTGCGCGCTCATGTGTGGAAGTAGCACGCCTGCCAAAGGATGTCCTTGTGGAAATTGAAGTTGTAGCTCTTGTTAAATAAATAACCGCAATTCACTCGCTAATTCACTCGCTCGTTCATATAACGGGCGTTTTTATTTGAAAAAATTCTTTGAACAAAATATTCAAAAAATATTTTTTATTAAAGAAGGAGATTTAGGAAATATGTTGAATTTATACAATTAGGATTATATCTTCTCGAAAAGGTGGTGAACAGGATGGAAGTGACAGACGTAAGATTACGCCGCGTTAATACGGATGGACGAATGAGGGCAATTGCATCTATTACGCTTGATCATGAATTTGTTGTTCATGATATTCGTGTGATTGATGGAAATAATGGCTTATTTGTAGCCATGCCGAGCAAACGTACTCCGGATGGGGAGTTTAGAGATATCGCGCACCCAATCAATTCAGGAACGCGCGGTAAAATCCAGGAGGCTGTTTTAGCCGAGTACCACCGTTTAGGTGAATTAGAAGTTGAATTTGAAGAAGCCGGTGCTTCCTAAGAAAATAAATCAACAAGGGCCTACTTCATAAGTAAGGCTCTTTTTTATTTCAGCTGTTAAAAACTAGCTCTAAGCCCCTTGTTAATGGCGGCGCTTAGGGCTTTTTCTTTTCTTCCTCTTTACCCTTTATCTAAAAGTAGTAAACCAATTTTTAAATAAATACTGTTTAAGGTAATGACAAATATATGTACTTTGTCATCAATTCTTGAAATAAGAGCCCATTTAAGATATATTCGTTATGGATAAAAAGGTTAAATTGGAGGCCTGTAAATGTCTAATCGATACGCGGTTATTTTAGCCGCAGGCCAGGGGACAAGAATGAAGTCAAAGCTTTACAAAGTTCTTCACCCTGTATGCGGCAAACCGATGGTTCAACATGTTGTTGATCAAGTTACAAAGCTTAACATAAAGGAAATTGTCACAATCACTGGACACGGAGCGGAAATGGTGGAGCAGCAGCTTGGCTCCAGCAGCAAATATGCTCTTCAGGAGGAGCAGCTTGGCACCGCACATGCGGTTATGCAGGCCCGCCAAATGCTTGAAGGCAAAGATGGTGTGACCATCGTTGTCTGCGGAGATACACCGCTCATCAGACATGAAACGATGGAAGCGCTTTTCAAGCATCATGAAGAGCTTTCTGCCAAAGCGACTATTTTAACAGCTCATGCGGATAACCCATTCGGATATGGACGCGTGATCCGCAATGACATGGGGATGGTTGAAAAAATCGTTGAACAGAAAGATGCTTCCGAGGAAGAACGCAAAATAAAAGAAATCAATACTGGAACTTATTGCTTTGATAATAAGGCTTTGTTTGAAGCCTTGAGCAAAGTAACAAATGATAATGTGCAGGGTGAATATTACCTTCCGGATGTAATTGAGATTCTGAAAAATGAAGGTGAGGTCGTTACGGCTTACCAGACAGCTGATTTTGGCGAGACTCTGGGTGTCAATGACCGTGTAGCCTTATCCCAGGCAGAATCATTCATGAAACAGCGGATTAATGAAGAACATATGCGTAACGGCGTGACCATTATCGATCCGTCAAACACATATATTGGAGCGGATGTGAAAATTGGCTCAGATACAGTTCTTTACCCTGGAACCATCATTTCCGGCAATACCATCATTGGTTCTGAGTGTGTGATCGGACCAAATACGGAGATTTCTGATTGCCATATTGGAGAAGGCACAGTGATCCGCCAGTCTGCAGCGCATGACAGCCATATCGGTTCACAAGTGAATATTGGGCCGTTTGCTCACATTCGTCCGCAATCAGATATTCATGATGAAGTGAAAATCGGCAACTTTGTTGAAGTGAAGAAGTCTGTTTTCGGAAAAGGAAGCAAAGCCTCTCACCTAAGCTATATTGGCGACGCAGAAGTAGGCAAGGATGTTAACCTGGGCTGCGGCTCAATCACTGTTAATTATGACGGCAAAAATAAGTACCTGACCAAAATCGAAGACGGTGTATTCATTGGATGCAACTCCAATCTCGTGGCACCGGTAACGATCGGGGAAGGTGCATATGTAGCAGCAGGCTCGACAATTACTGAAGATGTGCCGGGAGAAGCCCTTTCCATTGCCCGTGCACGCCAGGTGAACAAGGAAAATTACACGCAAAACTTAAACATTAAAAAATAAACCGAACTTTCTATTTGTAAGAAATAAATCGATGGAGGCCCAAAATGTCAAAC
This sequence comes from Cytobacillus firmus, assembly GCF_023657595.1. Taxonomy (NCBI): domain Bacteria; kingdom Bacillati; phylum Bacillota; class Bacilli; order Caryophanales; family Bacillaceae; genus Cytobacillus; species Cytobacillus firmus. Next base: position 60,852 of record NZ_CP098323.1, read on the forward strand.
CAGTATTTAGATCCAAATTTAAAGGTGTTCAGTTTAAATTCAAACCGCAAGCTGGCTGCAGAAATCGCCAATGTGATTGGTGTGGAGCTTGGTAAGTGTTCCGTAACGCGCTTCAGCGACGGCGAAATCCAAATTAACATTGAAGAAAGCATCCGCGGATGCGATGTGTATGTAATTCAGTCTACGAGCTCTCCTGTCAATGAGCATTTAATGGAGCTTTTGATCATGATCGATGCTCTTAAGCGTGCATCTGCCAAGACCATCAACATCGTAATGCCTTACTATGGCTATGCTCGCCAGGACCGCAAAGCAAGAGCGCGTGAGCCGATTACAGCTAAGCTTGCAGCAAACCTTTTGGAAACTGCTGGTGCAACCCGTGTGATTACACTTGACCTGCATGCGCCGCAAATTCAAGGATTCTTCGATATTCCTATCGATCATTTAATGGGTGTGCCAATCCTTTCTGATTACTTTAAGAACAAAATGATGGATAGCGACATCGTAATCGTGTCACCTGACCACGGCGGTGTAACACGTGCGCGTAAAATGGCTGACCGCTTAAAAGCGCCGATTGCCATCATTGACAAGCGCCGTCCAAGACCAAATGTGGCTGAAGTCATGAACATTGTAGGGAACATCGATGGAAAAACGGCCATCTTAATCGACGATATCATTGATACTGCCGGAACGATTACACTAGCAGCAAATGCCCTGATCGAAAACGGTGCATCAGAAGTGTATGCATGCTGTACACACCCGGTTCTATCCGGACCTGCCATCGAAAGAATTGAAAACTCAACCATCAAAGAATTGGTTGTAACAAACTCAATCACTCTTCCGGAAGAGAAGAAAACAGACAAGATTGTCGAACTTTCCGTAGCACCGCTGATCGGTGAAGCGATCATCCGCGTTCATGAAGAGCAATCTGTCAGCACTCTGTTTGATTGATCGGTCATAAAATAACTGCCCAGGCTTGCTGCAAAGCAAGCCTGATTTGCGTTCTTTGTGAAAAATAATAAATCTGTAAAAAACAAAAACGTTTAGACTTCCTCATTTTAGGGCATTTTTTTATATAGACAAGACTATTTTTAAAATGAGGAAGGGGACGTTTTTATGACAGCTGTATTGCAGGCAAAAGAAAGAAAAGGTTCACGCAACTCTAACTTAACCTCACTGCGCAGGGAAGGGAATATTCCGGCCGTTGTGTATGGTTCAAAGCTGCAAAGCAAATCAATCTACTTAAGTGAAGCCGATTTTCTGAAGACGATAAAGGAAGTAGGCAGAAACGGCGTATTTTCATTAGATGTAGATGGCAGCAAGCATGAAGTGGTGCTAAGTGACTACCAATCCAATCCAATTAGAAATGAAATTGTCCATGCGGATTTTCTTGCGGTAGATATGAATAAGGAAATGACGGCAGATGTACGCGTCGTCTTAACTGGAGATGCAGCAGGTGTGAAAGATGGAGGCGTTATGCAGCAATCCATGCATGAAGTCTCAGTCACAGCGACACCGAATAATATTCCATCCTCTGTTGAAGTGGATGTAACGAACCTCCAGGTAAATGAAACCCTGACAGTCGCCGATATCAAAGTAAATCGGGGCTATGAAATAAACAATGAAGAAGACACAGTTATCGCTTCCATCCTTCCTCCAAGACAGGAAGAAGAAATCAACAGCGGTGAAGAACAGGAAGCGGGCACACCTGAAAATGAAGAAGGCAGAGAAACAACAGCAGATGAAGATAAATCAGGCGAAGAATAAGCTCGGGAGAAGCTATTCTTACAGGGGCTTTGCACTATGGCAAGCCCCTGTTTGCTTGGGTTTGAAATGAGCCTGCATTGGCCCGGCTTTGGACAGCCTGGGGCAGCTTCGGACAGAGGAAGCGGAAAAAGTGTTGTCAGAGTCCGAACCTGGTTCAACTTCGGACACAAAAAGCAGGAAAAGAGTTGTTAGAGTCGGAACCTTGTCCAACTTCGGACACAGAAAGCAGGAAAAGAGTCGTTAGAGTCTGAACCTGGTTCAACTTCGGACACAAAAAGCAGGAAAAGAGTTGTTAGAGTCGGAACCTGGTCCAACTTCGGACACAAAAAGCGAAAAAAGAGTCGTTAGAGTCGGAACCTGGTCCAACTTCGGACACAGAAAGCAGGAAAAGAGTCGTTAGAGTCGGAACCTTGTCCAACTTCGGACACAGAAAGCGGAAAAAGTGTTGTCAGAGTCCGAACCTGGTTCAACTTCGGACACAAAAAGCAGAAAACCGCACGCATAGTCCGAACCCGTCCCAACTTCAGACACAGAAATCGGAAAAAGTGTTGTCAGAGTCCGAACCTTTCCCAACTTCGGACAGAGAGACCGAAAAAAGCGCGCGCAGAGTCCAAACCGGCATCATCCAAACAGAATCTTCTTACCGAACCACACACTTTCTACTATAATAAAAAAGAGAATAGATGAACTCAGCGCACACGCCAGGTAATTCACAGGCGCACTTGCGCTTTTCTAATATGGGGTGAGAAAATGAAGTTAATTGTAGGGCTGGGGAATCCCGGCAAGCAGTATGATAAAACCAGGCACAATATTGGCTTTGATGTGATTGATGTTTTATCCGACCGGCTGAATATTCCTCTGAATCAGGCCAAGCTGAAAGGCGTATTTGGCACAGGGTATGTGAATGGGGAAAAAGTCTTTTTGCTTAAGCCACTTACATATATGAATTTATCCGGAGAGTCCATCCGGGCAGTTATGGATTACTTCGAGATTAATGATGATGAACTTGTGGTCATCTATGATGATCTGGATCTTCCTGTGGGCAAGATCCGGCTCCGCCAAAAAGGGAGCGCAGGCGGCCACAATGGGATCAAGTCGACAATTGCACATCTGGGAACACAGGAATTTAACAGAATCCGAGTCGGGATCGACCGTCCGCCAAGCGGCATGAAGGTGCCGGACTATGTGCTCGGCCGATTCACGAAAGAAGAACAGGCCATCATGGACGAAACGGCTAAAAAGTGCGCAGAGGCCTGTGAGGAATGGTTCAGAAAACCATTTTTACAGGTTATGAACGATTTTAATCAATAATCTTCATATTTTATTAATCTTTTCATAGAATAATGTATCTCACCTTTGGCAGCAGCGCCGGATGCGTGAATAATTTCCCTGCCCGGAGTCCATACTAGGATATATGGACAGTTTAACGGGAGGGACAGGCATGGCTATTCATTATCATTGCCGTCATTGCGGAACAAAGATTGGTTCAATAGAGAACAGCTCTGTTTACTCAGAGCAGCTTGGCTTCCATAAGCTAAACGATCAGGAACGCCAGGAGATGATCTCATATGACCAATCAGGAGATATGCATGTAAGAGCGATCTGTGAGGATTGCCAGGAATCACTTGAACGCAATCCGGATTATCATCAGCAGGACTTTATTATTCATTAACAAGCTTTGGAGGCAATCCAAAGCGTTTTTCTATTTCTGTTTTGAGGCATCATTAAATTTAATAGAAACCGTTCTATAGTTTCTTGTTGGATCCTTATTTTATTTAGTAAGATTAATGATAGGAAAATGGATTTTGCAGACTGTCAGTTTTCCGGTTCAATGGGGCCTGGAATGACATCTGCCTTTTGGTGGTTTTACTGCCGGAGCGCTTTTATAAAAGAAATGAAATTTTGCCTAGCTCAAGTGCCTGGCCCCTCGAGGATTCGGGGGTGATCAAGGCGCTTGCGCTATTCTAAAAAGATAAGAAAGTACAATTTTAACGTTGAGAACTGTCTAGCTTCAGCGCCTACCCCCTCAAGGAGTCGGGGGTGGGCAAGGCGCTTACGCTTTTGAAAAATAAAAGAAACTTTGAATATTGAGAACTGTCTAGCTCCAGCGCCTACCCCCTCGAGGAGTCGGGGGTGATCAAGGCGCTTGCGCTTTTCGTTTTAGGAGGGGCTTTCATGTTTGGTCTTAAAGAGATTATTAGCCGGCAGGATGATGTAAGTTCCATCTTGTCTGGCATTGAAGAAGGGCTGAGGGAGCAGATGCTTGCCGGTTTATCAGGATCGGCACGCACCTTGTTTTTGTCTTCCATATATGAGCAATCGGGAAGGCCGATGCTTGTTGTGACGCACAACCTTCTGCAGGCACAGAAGCTATATGATGATATCGTCAATCTGGCAGGAGAATCAGAAGTGTTTTTGTATCCTGCCAATGAATTGATCGCAGCTGAAATGGGGATTGCAAGTCCAGAGTTAAAGGCCCAGCGGATTGAGGCTTTAAATTATTGGAGTACACATAAGACAGGTATCATGATTGTCCCGATGGCTGGGCTAAGAAAAATTCTTCCGCCTCCAAACCACTGGACAAACTACCAGCTGTCTTTAAAAATAGGCGATGATTTGACTGATGATCAATTAAAAAAATTTGTTCAGATGGGCTATGTCCGTTCGGAGATGGTTTCTTCGCCAGGAGAATTCAGTGTCAGGGGCGGGATCATTGATATCTATCCACTGACTGAAGCGGATCCGGTAAGGATTGAGCTGTTTGATACGGAAGTGGATTCGATCCGGACATTTTCTTTGGAGGACCAGAGATCAAAAGAAAAGTTAACCGAGATTTCGATTGGACCTGCAACCGAAATTCCTATTGATTCAGAGCACTTCCAGACCATAATTGAAAAACTGGAAAAAGGTTTGGGATCAAGCCTGAAAAAATTGAAAGACGATAAAGCGAAAACGCAGCTGGCCCAGAATGTTGGCTACGAATTAGAACAGCTGCGAATGGGGAACAAGCCTGAACAGCTTTTCAAATACCTTTCATTTGCCTTTGAGGAAGGAAGTAGTTTAGTAGACTATCTCCCTGCCAATGGCTTAATTTTCATTGATGAAATCAGCCGTGTTCAGGAAATGAACGACTCCCTGGATAAGGAAGAGGCTGAGTGGTATACAAGCCTTTTAGGTGAAGGCCAGATCATTCATGATGTGAAGGTGTCACACACGTTAAAAGAGTTTTTGCACCGCTCCAGGCATCCGATTACGTATATGTCGCTGTTCCTGAGACATGTACCGAATACCAACCCGCAAAACATCATTAATGTCACCTGCAAACAGATGCAGAATTTCCATGGACAGATGCATGTGCTGAAAAGCGAGCTGGACAGATGGAAAAAGGGCAGATATTCGGTCGTATTCCTGGGTCCTGATGAAGAGCGGATCAAAAAACTGCAAAGAGTGCTTGAAGACTACGAGATTGAAGCAGCATTTGTGAGTGAGAATGACCCGGTTTTAACAGGGAAAATCCAAATTACAGAGGGCAGTCTGCAGACCGGATTTGAGCTTCCAGGGCAAAAGCTGGCCGTTATTACGGAAGAAGAGCTTTTTAACAAACGCACGAAAAAGAAGGCCCGCAGGCAAAAGCTTTCAAATGCGGAAAGAATCAAAAGCTATTCCGAACTGAAGGTTGGGGACTATGTCGTTCACGTCAATCACGGGATCGGAAAGTACCTGGGGATTGAAACCCTTGAGATTAATGGAGTCCATAAAGATTATCTCCATATCCGCTACCAGGGCAGCGACAAGCTGTATGTGCCGGTGGAGCAGATTGATCTTGTCCAGAAATATGTCGGCTCCGAAGCAAAAGAGCCTAAAATTTACAAGCTGGGCGGAAACGACTGGAAGCGTGTTAAGAAGAAGGTTCAATCATCTGTTCAGGATATTGCGGATGATCTGATCAAGCTTTATGCAGAGCGCGAGGCATCAAAAGGCTATGCCTTCAATCCGGATGGGGATATGCAAAGAGAGTTTGAAGCGGCCTTCCCTTACCAGGAAACAGAGGACCAGATCCGCTCCATCCATGAAATTAAGAAGGATATGGAGAGGGAGCGCCCGATGGACCGCTTATTATGCGGAGATGTGGGCTATGGGAAAACAGAAGTGGCCATTCGTGCCGCCTTTAAGGCAATTGCAGATGGAAAGCAGGTTGCCATCCTCGTACCGACGACTATCCTTGCTCAGCAGCACTATGAAACAATGAGAGAACGATTCCAGGATTACCCGATCGAAATCGGGCTATTAAGCCGATTCAGAACAAAAAAGCAGCAGACCGAAACGCTAAAGGGCTTAAAGGCAGGGACTATTGACGTAGTTGTCGGCACACACCGGATTTTATCAAAGGATATCCAGTATAGAGATTTAGGCCTGCTCATTATTGATGAAGAGCAGCGCTTTGGTGTGACACATAAAGAAAAGATCAAGCAGCTTAAGACCAATGTAGATGTCCTTACTCTGACAGCCACGCCAATCCCGAGAACCCTTCATATGTCAATGCTTGGCGTCAGGGATCTTTCAGTTATTGAAACACCGCCTGAAAACCGATTCCCGGTTCAAACCTATGTGATGGAATACAATGGTGCACTGGTTCGTGAGGCCATTGAAAGGGAACTGGCGCGGGATGGACAGGTCTATTTTCTATATAACCGGGTGGAGGATATAGAACGAAAAGCCGAGGAAATATCCATGCTGGTTCCAGATGCAAGGGTAACATATGCCCATGGGAAAATGACGGAAAATGAGTTAGAATCTGTTATGTTAAGCTTCCTTGAAGGCGAGTCCGATGTTCTCGTCAGCACAACGATTATTGAAACAGGCGTTGATATTCCAAATGTCAACACGCTGATTGTCCATGATGCAGACAAAATGGGTCTGTCCCAGCTTTATCAGCTCAGGGGCCGGGTTGGCCGTTCCAACAGGGTTGCCTACGCGTATTTTACGTATCGAAAAGATAAAGTATTAACAGAAGTAGCTGAAAAGCGGCTTCAGGCCATCAAGGAATTTACGGAGCTCGGTTCAGGCTTCAAAATTGCCATGCGGGATTTATCCATCAGGGGCGCAGGCAATCTGCTTGGAGCTGAACAGCATGGATTTATCGACTCCGTCGGTTTTGATCTGTATTCGCAAATGCTGAAAGAAGCGATTGAAGAACGGAAAGATAAGCTGGATGGCATCGAAGAAAAGCCGGCTAAAATTGAAATTGATCTGGATGTTGATGCCTATATTCCTGATTTCTACTTGTCTGATGGCCATCAGAAAATTGAAATGTATAAGCGATTCCGCGGCATTTCCTCTCTTGAAGATGTAGAAGAGCTTCAGGATGAAATGATCGACCGTTTTGGCGAATATCCGGATGAGGTAGGCTACTTATTTCAGATTGCCGAAATGAAGGCTTATGGTGAAATGGCAGGAGTCGAGATAGTTAAGCAATCCAAACAAGAAGTGCTGATTCTTTTATCTGAAAAGGCCAGCGAACATATAGACGGACAGAAGATTTTCCAGATCACCAGCAAATACGGGCGGATGATCGGCCTGGGCATGGATGGAAAGAAGCTGAAAGCAGTCCTCCATATTAAAGGCGTCAAAACAAATGAATGGCTCAACATTGCCTACGAAGTGATTAAGGGAATGCAGGAAGCTAAGAAGGAACAAGAACATCCAACTGCGTAACTCTTGGACATCAATCTGTCAAAAAAATGAAATATTAGAAATGTTTATCTCGTTCTGACAAGGGTATTTTTAAACGAAGACCATTTGGAATGTTTATCCGGAAATGGAATGAATAACATCTACGAGAAAAAGTTTTTGTGCACGTATATAACTTTCCATATGAAAGATACTAAGTTCAAACATGGCGATGCATTCATTTTCTCCCAATTATGGATCATAGCCAGAAGAGGAAAGAGCAAGTGCTGGCGCTGAAGAGAATGTCTAGCTCCAGCGCCTAGCCCCTCGAGTCATAAGCCAAATCACTCCAGAAATCAGGATTTCCTGCGTGATTCGTCTTATGCTTGTCGGACTGGCACAGGATGTGCTGGCATCTGCGTTCGCCACAGGACGTGGCGGTTTTTAGCAGATGTTCATACATCTTGATGGGCGCTTCCGCTTTTCTATTAAATCATCAGATGAAAGTGAGGCAACGTTGGATGAAAGCAACAGGTATAGTTCGTCGTATCGATGATTTGGGTCGTGTAGTCATTCCTAAAGAAATCCGCAGAACATTGCGTATTCGTGAGGGGGACCCGCTGGAGATTTTCGTAGATCGTGATGGAGAAGTCATCTTAAAGAAATATTCACCAATCAGTGAACTGAGCGATTTTGCAAAAGAATATGCAGAAGCATTATATGACAGCCTGGGAAATCCAGTGTTAATCTGTGACAGAGATACTTACATTGCTGTTGCAGGCGGTTCTAAAAAGGACTATTTAAACAAGAATATAAGCGATCTTGTTGAAAAAACAATGGAAGAACGCAGTTCAGTACTGGTAAACCAGTCAGGCGATATTTCACTGGTGGACGGGAACACTGAATCTTCCTCTGCTTATACAATTGGCCCTATCATTGCAAACGGCGACCCAATTGGTGCAGTTATCATTTTTGCAAAAGAAGATTCACTTGGCGACGTGGAACAAAAAGCAGTTGAAACAGCAGCAGGCTTCCTTGCCAGACAAATGGAATCATAAAAATGAATACTTAATGAAAGGGGTAGCGGAATGCTGCCTTTTTTCTTTGGCGTGTAAACTCAGTGCAAAGAAGCATCCGTGCACAACCGAAAAATCCCGCACAAAGCCCCAATATGCTATAATACTTTCGAATTCAATTGGAAGGAGATGGGCAACCTGAGGCCCGTTCAGACATCCGGCGATTTGTTTAGAGGTGCGTTTATCCTGACTGTCGCTGCCTTGATTACAAAAATTTTAAGCGCTATTTACCGGGTCCCCTTTCAGAATATTGTCGGGGATGTGGGGTTTTATATATATCAGCAGGTTTATCCGTTCTATGGAATCATCATTGTGTTATCTACATACGGGTTTCCGGTCATTATTTCTAAGCTTTATGCCGAACAGGCTGCTCTAAAGAAAGAGCAGGATATTCAAAATTTATTTGCCGTATCTGCCTTTGTTCTATTCATAATAGGTTTTATCGGGTTTTCCATCCTGTATTGGGGCTCGGACTGGCTGGCTGTCAGGATGGGCGATCCGCAGCTGGCAATTCTGCTAAGAGTGGTGGCAGCCGTGTTTCTTCTTTTTCCCATTCTGTCTCTCTTCCGGGGATATTTTCAAGGGAAAGGGGACATGGTTCCAACCGCGGTTTCCCAGGTAGGAGAACAGCTTATCAGGGTCGTTACGATCCTGCTTGCCGCTTATCTGCTGGTTAAGGGAGGAAATTCCCTCTACATGGTGGGAGGCGGGGCCATGTTCGGGGCTGTTACCGGCGGAGTCATCGCCGTCCTGATTTTAATTACTTTTTTTTATATAAAAGAAAGAAAAAGCCTGCCGTCCTCCATTTCAATTGATTTTAAACAAGGCGGCAAGCTGGCGAAAACGATTATCATACAGGGATTTGCCATCTGCATCAGCAGTCTGGTGCTTATTTTCATTCAGCTGGCAGATTCGTTTAATTTATACTCGCTCCTCTTGGCATCCGGAATTGAAGGGGAAGAGGCCAAGGCGCTAAAAGGCGTGTATGACCGCGGACAGCCGATTGTCCAGCTGGGCATTGTCGTGGCAACATCCATGTCCTTGTCGCTGGTGCCGCTCATTTCCAAAGAAAAAATGAAAAATCAGCCCGCATTCCTTCATAGTAAAATCAGGCTTGCCCTTCAAATCGGCATTCTGGTCGGAGCTGCGGCAACCGTTGGGCTCTGGAATATCATAAAGCCTGCAAATATTATGCTGTTTGAAAACTCATCAGGATCGGATGTCCTGGCGATTCTCAGTCTGCTGATTTTGCTGAGCAGCCTGATCATCACCATTACCGGCATTTTACAGGGACTTGGATTCATCTTTTTCCCGGCAGGAGCCATTCTGCTTGGATTTGCGGCAAAACTCATCCTGAATACGCTATTGGTGCCATCATACGGCACAATCGGTGCAGCGGTGGCCTCATGCATAGCCCTTACGGCCGTCCTCATGCTTCTTATAGGAAAGCTTCAGGTATACTTGAAAATTTCATTGATTTCACTGCGCTTTCTATTAGCGGCTGGATTCGCAGCACTAATAATGTCAGTTGTTCTGCAGCTGTACCTGCACGCGACAGCACTGCTGCCCATCCCGGAACCGGGCAGAACGTTTGCCGGATTCCAGGCATTAAGCGGCGTAGCGCTCGGAGGCTTTACGTATTTGTATATCATGTTTAAAGGCAATACTTTTAAAGAGGAAGAGCTTGCTTTGCTGCCTCTTGGAAGCAAACTCATGTTCTTGCTTCCCAAAAAGACTAGGAGATGAATCGCTTTATGAAAAAAATAACCATCCTCGGACTTGGAGCAGGAGATTTGAATCAGCTTCCTTTTGGTGTATATCGACAGCTTAAAAATACAGAGGCTCTTTACCTGCGGACTAAGGAGCACCCGGTTCTTCGTGATCTCGAACAAGAAGGGCTGACGTATCAGTCTTTTGATCATATTTATGAAAAGCATGAGCAGTTTGAAGAAGTATATGAGGAGATTTGTGAATTTCTCCTGAATGAAGCTCTTGCCAAAGAGATTACATATGGAGTTCCAGGGCATCCACTTGTTGCGGAGCGTACGGTGCAGCTTCTCATAGAGCGGGCTCCGCAGAGAGGCATTGAGATTATCATTGGAGGAGGACAAAGCTTCCTGGATCCTCTATTTCAGTCTTTGAAGATCGATCCGATCGAAGGTTTTCAGCTTCTGGATGGAACCGATCTGAAAAGGGATGAAATTCAGGTGGTACAGCACGTCATCATTGGACAGGTGTATGATCAGTTTATTGCGAGTGACGTCAAGCTGACATTGATGGAAAAACTGCCTTACGATTACGAGGTTTATATTGTAACAGCTGCCGGAAGCAGCGAAGAAGTGATCAAAAAGGTGCAGCTGCATGAATTGGATCATAATATGGAGCTGAATAACTTAACTTCCGTATATGTGCCCCCTGTAAAAGATGAGACTGTCCTTTATAAAGACTTTTCTAAACTGCGCAGCATTATCGCTGAATTGCGCGGACCAAACGGCTGTCCATGGGATAAAAAGCAAACTCATGAATCACTAAAGAAATATTTAATCGAAGAAGCCTATGAGCTGATTGAAGCGATTGATAATGAAGATACCGAGCATATGACGGAAGAACTGGGCGATGTCCTTCTCCAGGTGATGCTTCATGCTCAAATCGGCGAGGATGAAGGCTATTTTGCCATTGATGATGTGATTGAAGGCCTTTCCGAAAAAATGGTCCGCCGCCATCCTCATGTCTTTGGCGATGTGCAGGCTGAAAATGAAGAAGATGTCCTGAAAAATTGGCAGAGCATTAAGCAGGAAGAAAAGGGTGACAAACAGGAATCCATGATGGATTCTGTCCCGAAATCATTCCCGAACTTAATGAGAGCGGCTGAAATTCAGAAGAAAGCAGCAAAAGTAGGCTTTGACTGGAAGGAAGTTGAGCCTGCCTGGGAGAAGGTAAAAGAAGAGATTGCCGAATTCGAAAAGGAAGCAGCGGACTCCAGCCCGGAGATGGAGCCGGAATTTGGCGATATCCTGTTCGCTCTTGTGAATATTGCACGTTTTTATAAAATCGATGCCGAAGACGCTGTGAGAAAAACAAATGAAAAGTTCATCCGCCGCTTTAAGTATGTGGAAGAGCGGGTAATGATGAGCGGCAGAAAATTTGAAGACTTTACGCTCGAACAGCTTGATGAATTCTGGAATGAGGCAAAATCAAAAGGCTATTAATAGAGGAGTGGCGTTACATGAGATTAGATAAATTTTTAAAAGTATCAAGACTTATCAAAAGAAGAACATTGGCAAAAGAGGTCTCTGATCAGGGAAGGATCACGATAAACGGACAGCAGGCCAAAGCAAGCTCCACTGTTAAAGTGGGAGATGAGCTACAAGTCCGCTTCGGCCAGAAGCTGGTAACGGTTAAGGTGGAACGCCTGCAGGAAACGACCCGCAAGGAAGATGCGGCCGGCATGTACTCGATTGTGAAGGAAGAAAAAGTGGAATCGGAAGCATAAGACGTATGAGCTCCCGCTTTTCTTATATTATCAGAATTTATATCATTGAACTTCGATAACTGTCTAGCTCCAGGCGCCATCGGCTCGAGGTCATAAGCTTGTCTTGTTTCGGCTCCTAGGGACTCGAGGTCATAAGCCGCTCCCTTCCAGAAGGAAAAAACACCTTCTTACAGGGACCGTCTTATGCTAGTCGTCCCTGGGCAGTCGCCTCAACATTTCTTTCAATCCGTCTAAAAGGTTAAAGAACAACCTTTCAGCCGGCTCGTCTTATGCTTGTCGCCGATAGGCGGGCGCCTTGCGCTTTTCTTGTTGGCTTGTTCTATTTTAATCCCCCCATTCATAAACATGTACAAAAAGGTTGTACTATGTGATTGCGGGGGATGAATAATGAGTCAATATTATGAGGCAAATTCAAACAAAACCAATACTCAGGAACATGATGTCATTATGAGAGGCAGAAGGCTGATTGATATTACGGGTGTTAAACAGGTGGAAAGCTTTGATAATGAAGAGTTTTTGCTGGAGACGGTGATGGGGTTCCTTGCGATTAGAGGGCAGAATCTGCAGATGAAGAATCTGGATGTGGACAAGGGAATTGTTTCCATCAAAGGGAAGGTATTTGACCTTGTTTATATTGACGATCAGAATGGAGATAAAGCTAAAGGTTTCTTTAGCAAGTTGTTCCGATGACACTGACCACTCAATTTGTGACCATGCTGGCGATGATTGGCATGGGAAGTGTATTTGGGGCTGCCCTTGATACGTATAATCGTTTTCTGCAAAGGACTAAGCGGAAAAGCTGGCTTGTTTTCATTAATGATATTCTTTTTTGGATCGTACAGGGTCTGGCAATCTTCTATATTTTATTCCTGGTGAATAAGGGTGAACTGAGGTTTTATATTTTCATTGCTTTGCTGTGCGGGTTTGCCGCTTATCAAAGTTTATTTAAGAAAATGTATCTGCGGGTATTGGAGATATCCATCCGAATGGCGATCTCCATATACCGCTTTTTCGTGAAGACCTTAACTTTGCTCATTTATAAACCCATCCAGGGTCTGATTATGGCGTTAATTGCGATTGCCGTCATGCTTGGAAAAGGACTTTATTCCCTTTTAAAAGTTATACTTCGAGTCTTTTGGTTCATCTTGAAGATCGTTTTTCTGCCTGTCAAATGGATTTTGTCACTTTTATGGAAACTTTTGCCGAAAAAGATTAAAAAAACAGTCGAGAAGTTATATAATAAATTGGCAGGATATTTACAGCGGATAAAGAATTATGTTTTAAAATGGACAGCAAAGTGGAAAAAACCTAAAGAGTAAGGAGGGAGTGCGGAAGTGAGTGCCACCAAGAAGAAAAATGTAGCCAAAATGGAAACCAGCTATGTCAAACAGCAGGAAGCAGCAGAGATCAGTGCAGGCCGGAAGAAAAAGCTTTTATTTCGCAGATTAGCAGCATTTTTCACACTGGCAGCCGTCGTTTCATTTTTTATGATCACAACACTCGTTTCGCAGTCTGCTGCTCTGGAAGAAAAAGTGGAAGAGAAAACCAGGCTGGATCAGGAGCTTTCTGACCTGAAGAAAAAAGAAGTTATGCTCGAAGAAGAAATTGTTAAGCTGAATGATGATGAGTATATCGCGAAGCTTGCCCGCAAGGATTATTTCCTATCTGACAATAACGAAATCATCTTTAACCTCCCTGAAGAAGATGCGGAAAAAGAAAAGAAGAAAGAAAAAAAGGCCGACTGACGCTATATTGACACTCTTTTTTTGGTTTCTGTATAATATATAAAAAGTTTCACTTTATCGCAGTCTAACGGGCAGTAAGACCCCCACTTCAAGACTCTGAGGAATCAAAGGAGGATAAGTGGGGATCAAACTGCCCGTAAAGGCCCGATTGGTTCAACTAACAATCAGTGGGGGATAAGGAAAACCCCCACTGATTGAAGTTTCACTTTATATCTTTCAAGGAGGCAGTTTTTTTAATGTCAATCGAAGCAGGCAGCAAGTTAACTGGAAAGGTTACAGGCATTACAAATTTCGGAGCATTTGTGGAGCTGCCGGAAGGCTCAACCGGTCTGGTGCACATAAGTGAAGTCGCTGACAAATATGTAAAAGATATTAATGAGCACCTAAAAGTGGGTGACGTGGTTGAAGTAAAAGTCATTAATGTCGAAAAGGACGGCAAGATTGGATTATCCATCAAAAAGGCAAAAGACCGGCCTGAGCGTTCTGAAAGACCTGAAAGAGGAGACAGAAAAGAATTCAGACCGAATTCCAATTCTGGCCGCCCTCGCCATAACCGATCAAATGACCATCGCCCTAAAGAAAACTTTGAAGCCAAAATGGCCCGTTTCCTGAAGGACAGCGAGGATCGTCTGTCATCGCTAAAACGCCATACTGAATCCAAACGCGGAGGAAGAGGAGCTAAGCGAGGCTAACTTGCTGCTGATCGATCTATATAGCAGGATGGAAAACAAGTCCGGTTGGGCTTGTTTTTTTGTGCTTTTTAACGCAAATTCAGCCATCAAAAAAACGCCAGCCTAAGGCTGACGCTCTTTTGAAATGACCCGTACGGGATTCGAACCCGTGTTACCGCCGTGAAAGGGCGGTGTCTTAACCGCTTGACCAACGGGCCAGGATAATAATAAATTTGGACAACGAGCTTCCGCATTTCATTTAGTCCAGCTTCAGCGCCTACCCCCTCGAGGTCACAAGCCGCTCCTCCCAAAAAGGTAAAGAACACCTTTCTGGGAGAATCGTCTTGTGCTGGTCGGGGGTGACCGAGGCGCTTCCGCATTCTTTGATAGCGGCGGAGGGGATCGAACCCCCGACCTCACGGGTATGAACCGTACGCTCTAGCCAGCTGAGCTACACCGCCAAATTTCAATAGATTACTAGATGTGCTCTGAAGCACAAGATTTATAATACAAATTTTTAAAAAGGAAGTCAATAAGATATTAAAAGAAATATGTCGTATATCTCCCTTGCCTCTTCGTCAATTTCTTCCATGCTTCGCTTTTCGCAGAAAGCTTTTATTCCAACGGTTTGTTTACTTTTTTTGTCAGAACTAAGCTGAACCTCAGGAAGCTCCATTTTAAATCTTGTTATCTATCCCCATATATAGTGGAAAACCGTCGAACGAAAAGCCAGGGCTTGTCCGCTATTTTGACAAACTTCTGGAGCGCTTGATTTTATAATTGTCAGCAACGATAAAAATATGGGGAGTGTAGTTTAATGGAAAAGGTAGAAAGGAATGTAATGGAGCCGATCGGGGAAGTGCCCTTCAACAAACCGAAACTGGATATTGCCAAAGGCTTAAAAAAGCTCCAATCAGGGCTGGAGAATTTCTTTCTGAAAAAAGGCTATGTTCTGCTGATCATTGGCTTTTTGCTTGGAAGAGCCTTGATATTGGCGAAGCTTACCCCATTTAGCCTTCCGTTTTTTGCAGCGGTATATTTCATACGAAGAGATAAGGCGCCCCTGGCACTGGTGGGATTAATGGCTGGCGCCGCCACATTATCCATATCTAATGCGGTATCCGCTTTTGGAATTACCTTCATCTTTTTATTTGCATTCCGGGTCTCAAAGAAATGGCTGTCTAATGAAATCAGGGCACTGCCTTTTTATGTATTTTTCACTCTCTTGGCAGGCAAGCTCCTGGAGGCCTTCATTATGAAGGGCCAGCTGGCTTTATATGATGGCATGATGGCCGGTGTCGAATCAAGCCTTGGTTTCATCCTGACGCTTATTTTTCTGCAGGGATTGCCGCTTCTATCCATAAATAAACGCAGACAATCACTGAAAACCGAAGAAATCGTCTGCCTGATCATTATGCTGGCTTCTGTCATGACGGGAACGATCGGCTGGACGGTATATGATCTTTCGGTGGAGCATATTATGTCACGCTACCTGGTCCTGCTCTTCGCCTTTGTGGCAGGAGCTACAGTCGGTTCGACAGTCGGGGTGGTAACCGGACTGATCTTCTCCCTTGCGAATATATCGAGCTTTTATCATATGAGTCTGCTTGCTTTTGCGGGCCTTTTAGGCGGCCTTTTGAAAGAAGGCAGGAAGTTTGGTGTGGCATTCGGTCTTTTGGTTGCGACACTCCTGATGGGCATGTATGGAGAGGGCAGCGGAAACCTCATGAAAACTCTGTCAGAAACAGGTGCAGCCATTCTTTTGTTTTTACTAACCCCGCAGGCTTTAACGTTGAAATTGGCCAAGCACATCCCGGGAACACCTGAATATGCCGCAGAACAGCAGCAATATATGAGAAAAATGCGTGATGTGACGGCACAGCGCGTTGCCCAGTTTTCGAGCGTCTTTCAGGCTCTTTCCAAAAGCTTTTCCTCCCATGATGAACCGTCCCAATGGGAAGAAGACAGTGACAGGGAAGTGGATTATTTCTTAAGCAATGTAACGGAAAAAACCTGCCAGACCTGCTTTAAGAAGGATCACTGCTGGTCAAAGAACTTTAATACAACCTATGACTATATGATGGATATTATGCATGATGTGGACAACAACGAAGGTGCCCTTTCTCCAAAGCTTGCGAGGGATTGGGAAAAGTACTGCACAAGATCGAAAAAAGTGACAGAAGCCGTTCAGCAGGAGCTGACTTATTATAAAGCGAACCAAAGACTGAAGAAACAGGTTCAGGAAAGCAGGAGGCTGGTAGCCGACCAGCTTAAGGGTGTTTCGGAGGTGATGGGTGACTTTGCCAAGGAAATTCAGAGAGAGCGGGAAAATCATCATAAACAGGAAGAACAGATCCTTGAAGCGCTTCAGGAGTTTGGCATTCATATCGAGCAGGTGGAAATCTACAGCCTGGAGCAGGGAAATGTCGACATTGATATGACTATTCCCTACTGCCAGGGACATGGGGAATGTGAAAAGCTCATTGCACCGATGCTATCTGATATTTTGGGAGAAACGATATTAGTAAATTCAGAGGAATGTGCCGCGTTTCCGAATGGATACTGCCATGTCACATTCCGGTCAGCCAAGGCATTCGTGGTTGAAACAGGCGTGGCCCATGCTGCGAAGGACGGCGGCTTAGTGTCCGGGGACAGCTATTCCACCATCGAGCTGGGCTGCGGAAAGTATGCGATAGCCATCAGTGATGGAATGGGCAATGGGGAAAGGGCCCATGCAGAAAGCCAGGAGACACTTCAGCTATTGCAGAAAATTCTACAATCGGGCATTGAAGAGCAGGTTGCTATTAAATCCGTCAATTCCGTTCTATCTTTACGAACCACAGACGAAATTTTTTCCACCCTGGATCTGGCCATGATTGATCTGCAGAATGCTGACGCAAAATTTTTGAAAATTGGATCAACTCCAAGTTTCGTAAAACGAGGTCCTAAGGTCATGAAAATTCAGGCCAGCAACCTGCCGATGGGCATCATTCAGGAATTTGATGTCGATGTGGTCAGTGAGCAGCTCAAAGCCGGCGATTTATTGATCATGATGAGTGATGGCGTGTTTGAAGGGCCGAAGCATGTGGAGAATTTTGATTTGTGGATGAAGCGCAAGATTTCCGAGCTGAAGACGGATGATCCTCAGGAAGTGGCCGATCTGATTATGGAAGAGGTGATCAGGTCAAGGTCCGGAAATATAGAGGATGATATGACAGTGGTGGTCTCAAAGGTTAAGCATAATACACCGAAATGGACAAGCATCCCTGTACATGCCATCCGCCAAAAGGCCAACTGATTAATTTGCTCATCGAGACATGTTTATATGTATAAATCCCCTCCTTTCAGTCGAAAATGCTAACAACTCATATGTGGAGGGGAGTTTCAAATGAAAACAGGAACACTGAAGCAGATTTTATTGATAACGGATGGCTGTTCAAATCAGGGTGAAGATCCCATTGCCATGGCGGCTCTCGCCAAGGAGCAGGGAATAACCGTGAATGTCATCGGAGTCATGGAGCAGGATGTCATTGATGAACAGGGAATGAACGAAATTGAAGGAATCGCCATGTCAGGAGGCGGAGTCAGTCAGGTAGTCTACTCTCAGCAGCTTTCCCAGACGGTACAGATGGTGACGAGAAAAGCCATGACCCAGACACTTCAGGGAGTGGTCAATAAAGAGCTCCAGCAGATTCTGGGCGGTGCAAAAACGATGGAGGACCTCCCGCCTGACCAGCGCGGCGAAGTGATGGAGGTTGTGGATGAATTGGGTGAGACTGTCGAGCTTGAGGTGCTGGTCCTCGTGGATACCAGTGCAAGCATGAAACATAAGCTCCCGACCGTTAAGGAAGCCCTGCTGGATCTATCCTTGAGCCTGAATGCCCGCTCTGGTGATAACCGTTTTTCTGTATTCGTATTTCCCGGGAAAAAGAAAGATGTCGAAAAACTGCTGGATTGGACACCAAATCTTGAATCGCTGACCAGCATATTTTCGAAATTGACAACGGGCGGGATTACGCCAACAGGCCCGGCCATTCATGAGGCACTAAACCATTTCAAGAAAAAACGTTCATTAAGGAGTCTGCTTTCCCGTGATGATGAATCATTCTTTGAAGAGTCAGTGTAAAGTAAACCCTGGTACTGTGATTGAAGGAAAGTGGCACCGCAGCCGATATACCATTGTAAAGGAATTGGGGTATGGTGCTAATGGGATTGTTTATCTCGCCAAAAACCAAAATCAGCAGGTTGCTTTGAAAATGAGTGATAACGGGATGTCCATCACGTCCGAAGTGAACGTCCTTAAATCCTTTGCAAAGGTCCAAGGCTCTGCCCTCGGGCCTTCTTTGCTTGATGTCGATGATTGGGAAAGAAGGAGCGGTAAGGTATCATTCTATGTAATGGAATATATACAGGGTCCTGATTTGCTGACATTCATACAGCAAAAGGGGCCATCCTGGACAGGTGTTTTAATTGTACAGCTCCTGAATGATCTGGATGCATTGCATAAAGCGGGCTGGGTGTTCGGTGATTTAAAGCCGGACAATCTGATCGTAACAGGCCCTCCATCGAAAATACGCACCATTGATGTGGGCGGTACCACCATTCAGGGCAGGGCAATAAAGGAATTCACCGAGTTTTATGATCGCGGCTACTGGGGGATGGGGACCAGAAAGGCTGATCCTGCTTATGATCTTTTTGCTGCAGCCATGGTATTAATCAATACGGCCTATCCTAAAAGATTTGCCAAGACAACTGGTGACCTTAAACAGCTCAAACAGATGGTCCGCCAAAAGAAAGAACTGCTGAAATACGAAGATGTTATCCTGAATGCTCTGCAGGGCCAGTATAGCTCAGCCGGTGAAATGAGAAATGATATGCTCCAGCTCACACGTGCAAACCCG
Source organism: Cytobacillus firmus (assembly GCF_023657595.1). Lineage (NCBI taxonomy): Bacteria > Bacillati > Bacillota > Bacilli > Caryophanales > Bacillaceae > Cytobacillus > Cytobacillus firmus. The sequence continues at coordinate 80,172 of NZ_CP098323.1, forward strand.
GCGCAAAGGAGCAAGGTAAGCAGGAATCCCGGACAAACCGCCAGCACTCAGCCTGCCAGCAGGCAAATGCACAGGCAGAAAAAACAGAAAGGGAGCTTCTTTGAAACTCTGCTCATCACCCTTATTGTAACCGTGCTATATTTCTTATATATTTATGGGCAGCTGCTTTGAATTTGAAAGAAATGAAACTTTCTTTTCGGTGATCCGTATTATAAGCTTAATCCCTTTTGATATTTACCCTTTAAAAATGATATGCTTTTCTGTAGGAAGGATTATCCTGCCTTTTGCAGGGGTAGTAATAAATATATTTAAATTGGATAAGGAAGAAGCCTATGCTCGAAGAGAAAGTGAGTGCTTTCCTTAAGAAAAAGGGATTGGATTTAAAAAATAAGAAAATAGTAATCGGTGTATCAGGAGGGCCGGATTCCATCGCCCTGCTCCATTATTTTTGGAGCAGACAGCAGCAGTATCAGACAGAACTGATTGCCGCACATGTCGATCATATGTTCAGAGGTGAAGAATCGCTTCAGGACGCCATGTTTGTGAGGGATTACTGCAGGGACAAAGCTATTCCATTTGAAATGGAAAGAGTGAATGTGCCTGAGTATATGGAGAAGTCCGGGAAGAGTTCACAGACAGCTGCCAGGGATTGCCGCTACAGCTTCTATCAAAGAATAGCCGGGAAATATGGGGCAGACTATATAGCGCTTGGGCATCATGGTGATGATCAGGTTGAAACCATTTTAATGCGCCTCACAAGGGGAAGCGCAGGCAGCGCAAGAGCAGGTATCCCCGTTACGCGTCTGTTTGGTGATTATACGATCATCCGCCCGTTTCTGTGCTTGAATAGAGCGGAAATCGAAAGCTACTGCCTGAAAGAACACCTGAACCCCCGGCGGGATCCAAGCAATGAAAAAGGCATATACAGCCGGAACCGCTTCAGGCAGGAAGTGCTCCCATTCCTGAGAAAAGAAAATCCCCAGGTGCATGAGCATTTTCAAAAATTCAGTGAAGATTTGCAAAGTGATGAAGCATATCTGCAGGAATTAACCGTCCATAAAATGAATACAGTAATGAAAAAGAATGCCAATGAGGAAATTAGTGTGGATATCGATGCTTTTGAGGCAATGCCAATGCCTTTACAAAGGAGAGGGATTCAACTAATATTAAACTATCTTTATAAGGAAAGGCCGGCATCGTTATCGGCATCTCATATAGAGAGTATTTTTTCCTTAATGAAAAGTCCTCATCCATCGGGAAATTTAGATTTTCCAGGCGGTTTACATATTGTACGCTCCTACCGGCAATGCCACTTTTTATTCCCGAAGGAACCTGTACAATCCTATCGATATGAAATCTTCAAACCTGCAAGCATTAAACTCCCAAACGGCGGATCGATTATCCTTGAATATGCTGACTGTCCTGAAGGAAATCTAAACAATGAAACCCTGGTACTGGACAGGGAAGGTGAATATTTTCCAATCATCATCAGGACGAGAGAAAAGGGAGACCGCATGACGCTTAAAGGAATGCAGGGTTCCCGAAAGATTAAGGATATTTTCATCGATCATAAAATACCGCTGCATGATCGGAAAACCTGGCCAATCGTGACAGATGCACAAGGCAGGATTCTATGGGTGCCTGGTTTGAAGAAATCGCATGATGATAGGCAGCAGCAATTCTGCACCAGTTATATTATTTTAAAATACATAAAGCAATGATCTTCTAGGGGGCACAATAAATGATGAAAAATGATATTGAAAAAGTACTGATTTCGGAAGAGGAGCTGCAGGATAAGATTAAATCCCTTGCTGCTGAACTTACTGAAGAATACCAGGACCGATTCCCGCTTGCCATTGGGGTTTTAAAAGGGGCAATGCCATTCATGAGCGACCTTTTAAAGCGTGTGGATACATATCTTGAGATGGACTTCATGGATGTATCCAGCTATGGGAATTCAATGGTTTCTTCAGGAGAAGTGAAAATCCTGAAAGACCTTGATACTTCTGTTGAAGGCAGAGATATTCTGATCATTGAAGATATCATCGACAGCGGCTTGACACTCAGCTATCTGGTTGAGCTGTTCCGCTACAGAAAAGCGAAAAGCATTAAGATTGTAACACTGCTTGACAAGCCAACTGGAAGAAAGGCTGATATCAAAGCGGATTATGTAGGATTTATTGTTCCTGATGAGTTCGTAGTCGGCTATGGCCTTGATTATGCGGAAAAGTACCGCAACCTTCCATATATTGGAGTGCTTAAGCCGGAAGTATACAGCAATAACGATTAAGGAAATCCTAAGTATGATCTTGGATTAAAGCCCTTTACTGAAACAAGAATCACCCGGTTTTAAGAAGTCTAATTCCTTGTATTGGCACGATTTTCTATGATACTATACACTATAGTTTGTTTACCGTGGGAGGAGGTAAGGGATGAATCGGATCTTCCGGAATACCATCTTTTATTTATTAATATTTTTAGTCATTATTGGAGTTGTCAGCTTCTTTAACGGCAACAATGAACCAACGGAGCACATCTCTTATAATAAATTTGTTGATCACTTGGAAAGCGGCGATATTACGTCCATTTCCCTTCAGCCTGAGAGAGGTGTTTTTGAAGTACGGGGTCAGCTTGAGGGATATGAGGAAGGCAAATACTTCCTGACTTATATCATGAACAATGATAATATCCTTGACCGTGTCGATCAATTAGCCCAGACATCGGATGTCGATGTGATGCCGGCTAAGGAAACAAGCGGCTGGGTTACATTCTTTACGTCAATCATTCCCTTCATCATCATCTTCATACTATTCTTCTTCCTGCTGAACCAGGCGCAGGGCGGAGGCAGCCGTGTGATGAACTTCGGCAAAAGCAAAGCCAAGCTGTATGATGAAAGCAAAAAGAAAGTGCGCTTTAAAGATGTTGCAGGCGCCGATGAAGAAAAGCAGGAGCTTGTTGAGGTCGTTGAGTTCCTTAAAGACCCGCGCAAGTTTGCTGAATTGGGAGCAAGAATTCCTAAAGGGGTTCTTCTTGTAGGACCTCCGGGAACAGGTAAAACCTTGCTTGCACGGGCAGCTGCCGGTGAAGCGGGCGTTCCGTTCTTCTCTATAAGCGGTTCTGATTTCGTTGAAATGTTCGTCGGTGTGGGTGCTTCCCGTGTCCGCGACTTATTCGAAAATGCGAAAAAGAACGCGCCTTGTATTATTTTTATCGATGAAATTGATGCTGTAGGGCGCCAGCGTGGTGCCGGCCTAGGCGGCGGACATGATGAACGCGAGCAGACCCTTAACCAGCTTCTCGTTGAAATGGATGGATTTGGAGCAAACGAAGGAATTATCATCGTTGCTGCCACTAACCGTCCGGATATTCTTGACCCGGCATTATTGCGTCCGGGACGTTTTGACAGACAGATTACAGTTGACCGCCCGGATGTAACAGGTCGTGAAGCTGTACTTAAAGTACACGCACGCAATAAACCTCTTGATGAGAGTGTCAACCTAAAGGCTATTGCACAGCGTACACCTGGTTTCTCAGGAGCAGACTTAGAAAACTTATTGAATGAGGCGGCCCTTGTCGCAGCCCGTCGAAATAAGAAAAAGATAGACATGACAGATTTAGATGAAGCATCAGACCGTGTAATTGCTGGTCCCGCTAAGAAAAGCCGTGTTATTTCTAAGAAGGAAAGAAACATCGTTGCTTTCCATGAAGCAGGTCATACAGTCATCGGTTTAGTGCTTGATGAAGCAGAAATGGTTCATAAGGTTACAATCGTGCCGCGCGGCCAGGCCGGAGGATATGCAGTAATGCTTCCGAAAGAAGACCGCTACTTCCAGACGAAGCCTGAGCTTCTCGACAAAATTGTCGGATTGCTTGGCGGACGTGTGGCTGAAGAAATCGTCTTCGGTGAAGTAAGCACAGGTGCCCATAATGACTTCCAGCGTGCGACAGGCATTGCCCGCCGCATGGTAACCGAATTCGGAATGAGCGACAAGCTTGGACCATTGCAGTTCGGACAGTCTCAGGGCGGCCAGGTATTCCTTGGACGTGACTTCCATAATGAACAGAACTATTCAGATGCAATCGCATATGAAATCGATCTTGAAATCCAGCGCATTATCAAGGAATCATATGAAAGAGCAAGAAAGCTCTTAACAGAAAACCGTGATAAGCTGAATCTGATCGCAAATACATTGCTTGAAGTTGAAACGCTTGATGCGGAACAAATCAAGCACTTATCAGACCACGGCAGACTGCCTGACCGTTCAGCAACTTCCATTTCAACGGATGAAGATGTGAAAGTAAACATCAACATCAAGAAAGAGGATCCTGCTGAAACAGGCGAAATCCCTGAAACAAGGGAAGGCTCAAGCCCCGCAGAAGCGGATGTGCCACCTGCCATCGACGAAGAACGCAAAGACAAATAATAATCGAAAAGCGCCTCTAGGGGCGCTTTTTTTTTGCCGGAAAACATCAATTCCAAGACCGCCCGGAATTTTCGATTACGCGAAACAACAGCAGTTGTGATATGATGTTTTCAGTGAAAAAATAAGGCTGTATTCGTAAGGTTTGTTGTTATTTGGGCATGTAACTTAATTAGACCTCTGAGTTGATTGGAGCGGAAGGCACTTGATCCTCGAAAATGCTGACGCATTTCCTTCGTGCGGTGTTCAATCGAGGAAGCCTATTCAATGTCCTGCGGGAGGAGAGGGAAGTGTGAGACCCCGCAGGCGAAGCCGAGGAGGCTCGCATTCCTCCCCGCGGAAAGCAAGTGCAAGTGCCTGGAGCGGAGATCAACGGGCTGAGTTCATAGGCAAAAAACAATAATCTTTGAAAAAGAGCCAAAAATAAAACTTCATTTAAATAATCATAAAGTGGTGAGAATGTTGATCTTTGTTTTCGACGTAGGGAATACGAATATCGTTCTGGGTGTCTATGACCAAGATGAATTAAAGCATCATTGGCGAATTGAAACCAACCGGAATAAAACAGAAGATGAATATGGAATGATTGTGAAGTCTCTGTTTGAGCATGAGAATCTTTCCTTTTCAGATATAGATGGCATTATCATTTCCTCAGTGGTGCCGCCAATCATGTTTTCGCTTGAAAGAATGTGCCAGAAATATTTCCATGTGAAGCCTCTTGTTGTAGGTCCTGGCATCAAGACAGGCTTAAACATCAAGTATGATAACCCGAGAGAAGTGGGGGCAGACCGCATCGTCAATGCTATAGCGGCCATTCATGAATATGGAAGCCCGTTAGTTATTGTCGATTTTGGGACAGCCACTACCTATTGCTATATCAATGAAAATAAACAATATATGGGCGGCGCCATTGCCCCGGGAATCGGGATTTCAACAGAGGCTCTTTATTCCCGTGCAGCGAAGCTTCCACGAATAGAAATTGCCCGTCCTGATCATATTGTCGGCAAAAATACAGTATCTGCCATGCAGGCGGGAATTCTTTATGGTTACGTCGGCCAGGTGGAAGGTATAGTAAAAAGAATGAAAGATCAGGCAGATGAAAAGCCGACTGTCATTGCCACGGGAGGCCTTGCGGGGCTCATCGCTCAAGAGTCGGATATCATCGATGTTGTGGATCCATTTTTAACTTTAAAGGGCCTGCAGATTATTTATAAACGAAATATGGAGAACATAAAAAAATAGTAAGCTTAAAAAGCTGCTGCTAATAAAGCAGTTTCTCTGAAAGATAACAAGGATTTAAACTTTGAACTTCGAAAATTGTCTAGCGCAAGCAGCCTGCCCCCCTGAGGGTATTGGGGGTGGGCAAGGCGCTTGCGCTTTTCGTGGAAAGGAGCAAAAAATGAGCGATTATCTAGTAAAAGCACTTGCATATGATGGACAAGTCCGTGCCTATGCATCTTGCACTACCGAAACAGTTGGAGAGGGCCAGCGCAGACATTATACATGGCCAACTGCGTCAGCTGCTTTAGGAAGAGCCATGACGGCAGGCGTGATGATGGGTGCCATGCTGAAGGGCGATAACAAACTGACGATCAAAATCGAAGGCGGCGGCCCAATTGGGGCCATTCTGGTAGACAGCAATGCAAATGGAGAGGTTCGCGGATATGTAACAAACCCGCAGACGCACTTCGACCTTAATGAGCAGGGCAAGCTTGACGTGCGCCGTGCGGTCGGCACTGAAGGGACCCTGACGGTCGTGAAGGACATTGGAATGAGAGAACACTTCACAGGACAGGTTCCGCTGGTTTCGGGAGAACTTGGGGAAGATTTCACTTATTACTTCGTTACTTCTGAACAGGTTCCTTCATCCGTTGGAGTGGGGGTTCTCGTTAATCCTGATAACTCTATTCTTGCTGCTGGAGGATTCATTCTTCAGCTTATGCCGGGAACAGATGAAGAGACGATTACTTTAATTGAGAACAGACTGAAAGAAATCCCGCCTGTATCCAAATTGATTCAGCAGGGCTTAACGCCTGAAGAGCTATTGGAAACGATTCTTGGCAAAGATAATGTGAAGTTCCTCGAGAAGCTTCCAGTATCCTTCACTTGCACATGTTCAAAAGAGCGTTTTGCCAATGCGATTATCAGCCTCGGTGAAGACGAAATCCAGCAGATGATCGATGAAGACGGCCAGGCTGAAGCTTCCTGCCACTTCTGCAACGAGAAATATCATTATACAAAAGAAGAACTGGAAGAATTAAAAAACGAAGTAAAGTGATAAAATAAGCGTTTGCCGGTCTCCTAAAAGTCTGCCCTTTAGGCCGGGGCCAAACGCTTTTGTTTTTTGAACTTAGAGAAATGTCCAGCTTCAGTGCCTGCCTCCTCGATTGTCGAGGAGGGGATGGTGCTTGCGCTTTTCTTAGGGGGAGGAGCACTTGGAAAAGAGACAGCTTTTAATGATCATTGCCGGTTTAGTGTTACTGAATCTTATCACATTAGCCTTTTTGCTTTTTAAAGGCGATGGCAGCAGGGAAGCAGTAGCCAAAATCGGCGGAGAAAAAATCACTCGCCAGGATTGGATGAGTGAGATGGAAACGAAGTACGGAAAAAGCACCTTAAGCGAATTAATTGATCAGAAGGTCATTGAAGAAGCCGGGGAAAAATACGGGGTGAAAATCTCTGATAAGGCAGTAGACCTTGAGCTGAAAATGGTCAAGACGATGTATGGCGGCAATTTCACTGATGAGATGAGTGAAGACAAATGGCGCAGGCAAATCAAGAACAATCTTATTCTTGAAGAGCTGCTGACGTCTGATGTCTCTGTCTCAGAAGAGGAAATGAAGAGCTATTATGAAGAGAACAGCAGCCAATTTCATATTCCTGACACCTATCACATCTCTCAAATCATTGTAAAAACAAAAGAAGAAGCAGAACAGACAGTGAAGGAGCTGGAAGAAGGCTCCAGCTTCTCTGTGCTGGCGATGGAGCGATCCATTGATGAATTCACTGCCAACCTTGGGGGAAATGCAGGGTATGTCAGTGAAGATGATGAGCACATACCGGCAGAAGTACTGGAACAGGTCAAAGACCTGAAGCCCGGCAAATGGACTAAACCGGTTAAAACAGAAGATGGCTATGCTGTTGTCATGCTTCATGAGCATTTAAAGGGAGAAAAGTATTCCTTTAAAGAGGTAAAGAACATGATTCGCCGCCAGATAGCTCTTGAGCAGATGGATGTTCCTGTCTCTGCCAAGCCATTTTGGAAAGAGACGGATGTGGAATGGTTTTACGGTGAGCAGTAAATATAAAAACACGGAGCGAATTCCGTGTTTTTTTCTGCATAAATTGAGTATCATGAATAGAGATGGGTACTTATCTATAATGACAAAAGTATGAATTTTCTTTTAAATGGCAGTCAAATTCATTGACATTCCCATTGGAAATTGGTAAATTTAGATTAAACCAATAAAAATAGTCGGAAATAAGGAGTGGGGAAAATGGTACGTGTAGCAAATTCAATTTCAGATCTTGTTGGCCATACGCCAATTGTGAAACTAAACCGTCTAGTTGATGATAATAGCGCAGATGTTTATCTAAAATTGGAGTACATGAATCCGGGGAGCAGCGTAAAAGACCGTATTGCCCTGGCAATGATTACGGCTGCAGAGAAAGATGGAAGTCTTAAACCAGGTGATACCATCATTGAACCGACAAGCGGAAATACAGGAATTGGATTAGCGATGATTGCCGCAGCCAAAGGCTATAAAGCCGTTCTTGTGATGCCGGAGACAATGAGTATGGAGCGCCGCAATCTGCTGCGTGCTTACGGGGCTGACCTTGTCCTCACACCTGGACCGGAAGGAATGGGCGGTGCGATCCGCAAGGCGGAGGAGCTGGCAAAGGAACATGGCTATTTCGTTCCTCAGCAGTTTGAAAACCCTGCGAACCCTGAAGTTCACCGTTTAACAACTGGACCTGAAATTACAGAGCAAATGGGCGACCAGCTGGATGCCTTCATTTCCGGAATCGGAACAGGCGGAACCATTACAGGAGCCGGCCAGGTGCTTAAAGAAAAATATAAAAACATCAAAATTTACGCAGTGGAGCCAACTGATTCACCTGTCCTATCAGGCGGAAAGCCGGGCCCGCATAAAATCCAGGGCATTGGAGCGGGGTTTGTACCGGATACACTGGATACAAAGATTTATGATGAAGTAATCCAGATTGCGAACGATGAGGCATTTAATTATGCCCGCCGTGCGGCCAAAGAAGAAGGTATCCTTGGAGGAATTTCCTCCGGTGCGGCGATCAGTGCGGCACTGAAGGTCGCTAAAGAGCTTGGCAAGGGCAAAAAAGTTCTGGCCATTCTCCCAAGTAACGGCGAACGTTATTTAAGTACTCCTTTATACCAATTTGAAGCTGAATAATTGATAAGACAGCGGTCTCTGATGGCCGCTGTTTTTTGTGTAATAAAAATTATGAAAGCATGCCCCGTATCATGTATGATGAAAAAAGAGAAATATATAGGGGTGACTTTTAGTGAAGCATCTTCAGATCCATGCAAAAAAAATACCATACACATATAACCGGTTTTTCCGCACATACCGCTCGCTGTCTGAGGGATTGCCGCATCATGTTTTACTTGAAAGCGGACGGGGCGGCAGGTACAGTATTGCAGCTTTTGAGCCGGAAGCCATTTTAACAGGCAAAAATTCACAGCTTGAAATCACTGCAGACGGGGAAAAGCAGGTGCTCGAAGGCAACCCCCTTCACCTGATGCAGGAATGGCTGAATCAATATAATGCAGATAAGCTTGAAGAACTTCCTGACTTTCAGGGAGGTGCAATCGGGTTCATCAGCTATGACTACGCACGATATATCGAAAAGCTCCCAGATGAAGCCCGGGATGATCTGCAAATACCTGATATCCACTTTTTTATTTATAAAGATTGCTTTGTCTTTGATCATGAAACGGAACAGCTCTGGCTTCTATTCTTATATGAAAAAGGGGAAGAGCACTCGATCGAGGAACGGGCAGATAATTGGGAGCAGAGATGGAAGAATGAGAGCGGAGAGCCTTCTAAGAAAGCCGGATACAGACCGGCAGAACAAACACTTGGTGTATCCATGAACGAAGAAGAATTCCAGTCTGCTGTCCGAAGTGTTCAGGGTTATATTTCACAGGGAGATGTCTTTCAGGTGAATCTTTCGGTACGACAAAGCCGCCCGATACATATACAGGCTATGGATGTATACGAGCAGCTGAGGGTGTTAAATCCCTCTCCATACATGGGGTATTTCCATACACCTGCATACCAGCTTGTGAGCGCATCGCCTGAGCTGCTGATTAAGAAAAAAGGAAACACCGTCAGCACGCGGCCGATTGCCGGGACAAGATCCCGGGGGAAGGATCATGAGGAGGACCTCAAGCTCGCCAGTGAACTGATTGAAAATGAGAAAGAGCGTGCAGAGCACGTAATGCTGGTTGACCTGGAGAGAAATGACCTGGGCAGAGTCTGCGAATATGGGACAGTTGAAGTGGATGAGTTCATGGTCATTGAAAAATACTCACATGTGATGCATATCGTTTCCAATGTAAAAGGCGAGCTGGCAGAAGGCAAAAATGCAGTTGATATCATTGACGCTGTATTTCCCGGGGGAACGATTACGGGTGCCCCTAAGGTGCGCACCATGGAAATCATTGAAGAGCTTGAACCGGTCACAAGGGGACCATACACCGGCTCTCTTGGCTGGATCAATTTCAGCGGTGATCTTGAGCTGAATATCATCATCCGCACCATGCTCGTGAAAGATGGACAGGCCCATGTGCAGGCAGGTGCAGGCATTGTTATTGACTCTAATCCGAAAAATGAATACAAAGAGTCGCTGAAAAAGGCAATTGCTCTTTGGAAAGCAAAAGAACTCGCAGAACAGGCAAAAGGGGATCAGCTATGATTTATATGATCGATAATTATGATTCTTTTACGTATAATCTCGTACAGTATCTCGGTGAATTAGGCGAAGAGCTAGTTGTCAAAAGAAACGATGAAACATCGATTTCTGAAATAGGCAGTATGCAGCCGAAGTTCCTGATGATCTCTCCGGGTCCGTGCAGCCCGAATGAAGCAGGCATCAGCCTGAAAGCCATTGAAGCTTTTGCAGGCAAAATCCCGGTCTTTGGCGTTTGTCTTGGACATCAGTCAATTGCTCAAGTATTCGGAGGCGATGTGGTGCAGGCAGAGCGTCTGATGCATGGAAAAACCTCTGACATTTTTCATGATGGAAAGTCTATATTTAAAGACCTGCCCAACCCTTTTCCTGCTACCCGCTACCATTCGCTGATTGTCAAAAAGGAAACACTTCCTGAATGTCTTGAGGTTTCAGCATGGACAGCTGAGGGAGAGATTATGGCCATTCGCCATAAGGAATTGCCTGTAGAAGGTGTCCAATTCCACCCTGAGTCAATTATGACCACGGCCGGAAAGGAACTCCTTCAGAATTTTATTCAGCATTACAAAGCTTCACTGCAGGCAGAGGGGCTGTAAACCTTGTATATTTATATGAATGGGGAAATTGTCAGGAAAGAGGAGGCCAGGATCTCTCCTTTTGATCATGGCTTTTTATATGGAATGGGGCTGTTTGAGACGTTCCGTGTCTATAATGGGCATCCCTTTTTATTGGACGATCATCTGGAGAGGCTGAACCGAAGCCTTAAAGCGATAAATATCGAAGCATTTTATACCAGGGAACAGGTGCTCGCAGCGCTGGATATGCTGCTCGGAAAAAACGGATTCCATAATGCCTATATCCGGATGAATGTGTCAGCGGGTAACGGGGAGATTGGCCTGCAGACAGATTCGTACAAAAACCCGAATACGATTATTTTCTGCAAACCGCTTCCGCCAAGAAGTGCAAGCGCAGAAAAGCAGGCAGTGATGCTTGAGATTCCCCGCAATACACCTGAAGGGGCCGAACGTCTGAAGTCCCACCATTATTTAAATAACATTCTGGCTAAAAAGGAAGCGGGGGACGATCCAGGCATAGAAGGGATCTTCCTGACCAGGGATGGCTACCTGGCAGAAGGAATCACTTCGAACTTATTCTGGATTCGTGATGGCCATTTATTTACCCCGTCTCTTCATACCGGCATACTAAACGGCATTACCCGGGAATTTGTAATCAGGCTTGCCGGAAAGATGGGGATGAATGTGGAGGAAGGCCTGTACAGACCAGAAGCTGTAAGAGATGCGGATGAAGTTTTTGTCACGAACTCCATCCAGGAAATTGTGCCAATCTCCTCGTTTGACGGCCATTCAATGCCAGGGTTATCCGGGAAGAAAACATCGGAGCTCCAGATGCACTATGAAAACAACTGTGAACACTTATGGAGCAGGAATGAACTGTAGGAGGATTCAGAATGTCTAAAACAACAATTCAGTGTGGGCCATATACGCTAGATTACGGGAAGAAAACCATTGTAATGGGAATTTTAAATGCAACGCCTGACTCCTTTTCGGATGGCGGCAAATACTGTCATCAGGATCTGGCCGTCAAGCGTGCTTTGGAGATGGTTGAAAACGGAGCAGATATCATCGATGTCGGCGGAGAGTCAACCCGTCCGGGATTCGATCCGGTATCTGCAGATGAAGAGCTGAGACGTGTTCTTCCTGTTATCGAGGCAATTTCAAAAGAAGTGGATGTTCCGATATCCATTGATACCTATAAAGCTGAAGTCGCCAGGCAGGCCATTGAAGCCGGGGCCCATATCATCAATGATGTATGGGGAGCCAAAGCGGATCCTGAAATGGCATCAACCGCAGCGGAAACGGGAGCGCCGATCATCTTAATGCATAACCGCAAGGATATGGAATACACATCCTTTTTCCGTGATGTTATGAATGACCTGTACGAAAGCATTGCGCTTGTAAAGTCTGCAGGTGTTAAAGACGAGAATATTATCCTTGACCCGGGCATCGGCTTTGCTAAGGACTTGAACTATAATCTCGAAATGATGAGGGATTTGGATAAGCTTGTGGCCATCGGGTATCCTGTTCTGCTTGGCACATCGAAGAAGCGGATGATCGGAACCATTCTGGACCTTCCGGTTGAGGAGCGGACAGAAGGAACGGGAGCGACGGTTTGCTACGGCATCCAAAAGGGCTGCCAGATGATCCGCATTCATGATGTAAAGGAAATGAGCCGAATGGCTAAAATGATGGACGCTTTAATGGGAAAAGGTGAATACAATGGATAAAATTTATGTGAACCGAATGGAGTTTTATGGCTACCATGGTGTTTTTCCGGAAGAAACACGCCTTGGCCAGCGCTTTGCTGTAGATCTTACTGTCGAAGCAGACCTGAAAAAGGCGGGGGAAACCGATAATCTTGATGACTCCATCAACTATGGCGAGCTGTATGCAGTGTGCAAAGAGGTTGTGGAAGGGGAGCCCTATAAGCTGGTTGAAGCTGTAGCAGAAAAGCTGGCAGCAGAACTACTTTCCCGGTTCCCGCTTATTTTGCAGCTGACGGTCAAAGTGATCAAGCCTGATCCGCCTATTCCCGGCCACTATCAGTCGGTAGCCGTCGAGATTACGAGAGGCAGATCATGAGGAACACCGCTTTTATTGCGCTTGGCTCAAATATCGGAAGCCGGTTTGACCACTTGAAGAAAGCAGTTGAGATGATTGATCAGCTTCCGCAAACCCAAGTGGTAAATACTTCATCTGTTTATGAAACAGATCCGGTCGGTTATGAAGATCAAGAACAATTTCTGAATATGGCAATCCAAATTTCTACCGGCTTAGATCCTTTTGAATTGCTGGATGCGTGCCTTGATATCGAATTGAAACTTGGGAGAAAAAGGGAAATCCATTGGGGCCCGCGGACAATAGACCTTGACATTTTGCTGTATAGTCACGAAAATATTGAAACAGAGAAGCTAATAGTTCCTCATCCTCGGATGCATGAAAGAGCGTTTGTCCTTGTTCCTCTTTTAGAGGTTGATTCCAGCATCAGGCTTCCGAAGATGGAGCGGCCTTTAATTTCAATACTGGAAGATATACCTGACAGAGAGGGAGTACGGATATGGAAGCAGAAAAATGGGGAAGACGTATTCGCGCTTTTCGAAAGCTAAAAGGATTTACACAAGAAGGATTTGCAAGAGAGCTCGGTGTATCGGTTTCAATTTTAGGTGAAATTGAAAGAGGAAACCGCATGCCTGCACCGGCTTTAATCGAGCAGATCGCTCAGGCGCTTAAAGTGACACAGGAAGAATTGGCTCCCAGACAGGAGCAGGATTAATATATAAGTTTGAATAATTACAGAGGGAGGTGCAATTATGTTCAAAATAGGTGATATCGAGCTGAAAAACCGTGTGGTACTGGCTCCAATGGCCGGAGTATGCAATTCCGCTTTCCGTCTGACTGTGAAAGAATTCGGTGCCGGTCTTGTATGTGCTGAGATGGTCAGCGACAAAGGCATTGTCCTCCAGAACGAAAAGACGATGAACATGCTTTATATTGATGAAAGAGAAAAGCCGCTAAGCCTGCAGATTTTCGGAGGCAAAAAAGAGACGCTTGTAGAAGCGGCGAAATTTGTAGATCAAAATACGAATGCGGATATCATCGACATTAACATGGGCTGCCCTGTCCCTAAAATCACCAAATGTGATGCGGGTGCCAAGTGGCTGCTTGACCCGGATAAAATTTATGAAATGGTTTCTGCTGTAACAGCCGCTGTTGAAAAGCCGGTTACCGTAAAAATGCGGATGGGCTGGGATGAAGATCACATCTACGCTGTTAAAAACGCTCAGGCGGTTGAGCGCGCTGGGGGCAAAGCTGTAGCCCTTCACGGCCGGACGCGCGTCCAGATGTATGAAGGTCAAGCGAACTGGGATATTATCCGCGAAGTAAAGCAGAACATTAACATTCCGCTAATCGGAAATGGTGATGTGGAAACACCTCAGGATGCCAAGCGCATGCTGGATGAAACAGGCTGTGACGGTGTCATGATCGGACGGGCTGCACTGGGGAACCCATGGATGATTTACCGTACAGTCAAATACCTTGAGACGGGTGAATTAATGGGCGAGCCTTCTGTACGAGAGAAGATGGATGTGTGCATCCTCCATTTGGACCGCCTGATTTCATTAAAGGGTGAACATATCGCTGTACTCGAAATGCGAAAGCATGCTGCATGGTACCTGAAAGGAATCCGCGGCAATGCGAAGGTCCGCAATGGAATCAATGAATCCAATACAAGAGAAGAATTGGTGGGCGTTCTTAACGCTCTTGTCATTGATGCAGAAGAAAAAGAAAGAAGCCAGATACAGGCTGTATAACTGCGTAAAGTTTGACAGGCTGACATTCTTTGCCTATAATACTTTTGATAAATGGAAACTGCCAGTGCATGAACTGGCAGTTTTTATTCTATTTAACTATTTAGGATGTCTGATTTGCCAGCATTGTGTAAAATAATAGAGATATACATTTTTGAAGGACCGCAGAATTGTGCGTACATAAAAAGATTTACAAAATGGAGATGATTTCAGTGAGCCAGAGTCATGAAGAATTAAATGACCAGTTGAAAGTAAGACGCGAGAAAATGAGCAGCTTGCGCGAACAGGGAATGGATCCTTTCGGGAAACGTTTCGACCGTTCACACCAAAGCAATGAATTAATTGAGCATTACGGTGAGCTTGAGAAGGAAGAAATTGAGGAAAAGGATATTTCTGTTACACTGGCAGGCCGCATTATGACAAAGCGCGGAAAAGGGAAAGCCGGATTCGCCCATGTACAGGATCTATCAGGGCAAATTCAAATCTATGTCCGCAAAGATGCTGTTGGAGAAGAAAGCTACTCCATCTTCGAAACTGCTGACCTGGGAGATATTGTCGGGATCAGCGGCAAGCTCTTTAAAACAAAAGTAGGCGAACTGTCTGTTAAAGCGGAAGAATTTGTCCTTCTGACTAAATCCCTGCGTCCGCTGCCGGATAAGTTCCACGGGCTGAAGGACGTTGAGCAGCGCTACCGTCAGCGTTACCTGGATCTCATTATGAGTGAGGAAAGCAAAAAGACTTTCGTCACGAGAAGCCGCATTATCCAATCCATGCGCCGCTACCTTGACAGCCATGGCTACCTTGAAGTTGAAACACCTATGATGCATTCCATTGCAGGGGGAGCATCTGCACGTCCATTTATCACTCATCATAATGCGCTGGATATGGAACTCTATATGCGTATCGCGATCGAGCTTCATCTGAAGCGTCTGATTGTGGGCGGCCTTGAAAAGGTATATGAAATTGGCCGGGTATTCCGTAATGAAGGTGTTTCTACACGGCACAATCCTGAATTCACTATGATTGAATTATACGAAGCATATGCTGACTACAGAGATATCATGAGCCTGACTGAAAACCTTATTGCCCATATCGCTCAAGAGGTGCTTGGAACAACTACTGTGCAATACGGCGAGTACGAAGTGGATTTAAAGCCTGAATGGAAAAGGCTTCATATGGTAGATGCCATTAAGGAATACACTGGGGTAGACTTCTGGAAAGAAACAAGTAAGGAAGAAGCCCAGCAGCTTGCGAAGGAGCATGGTGTTGAAATCAAAGACAATATGGAATATGGTCATATTGTTAATGAATTCTTCGAGCAGAAGGTTGAAGAGAAATTGATTCAGCCGACATTCATCTTTGGACATCCTGTTGAAATCTCGCCGCTTGCGAAGAAAAATGACGAAGACCCGCGCTTTACTGATCGTTTTGAATTATTTATTGTAGCCCGTGAACATGCAAATGCCTTCACTGAGCTGAATGATCCAATTGATCAGCGCGAACGCTTTGAAGCACAGCTGAAAGAACGTGAAGAGGGCAATGATGAAGCTCATATGATGGATGATGATTTTATTGAAGCTCTTGAATACGGCATGCCGCCAACAGGCGGACTGGGCATCGGAATCGATCGGGTTGTCATGCTGCTGACAAATTCACCTTCTATTAGAGATGTACTGTTATTCCCGTTAATGCGTCACCGTTAAAATATTATAAAACAAGGCAGAGTACAATGCGTGCTCTGTCTTTTTTCTTTTATAGAAGGAATACAAAAAAATGCGATTTCCGGGGCAGAATAATGGGAATATTTTTTCTTTCTTTTTTACGTATAAAAAAGATAAAAACATATTGCATGTTGTCCTGTGAGGTGATATATTTATATTCGTTGCTGCAAGACAGCGACTTACAAAAAAAGATTCTAAAAAAAGTTATTGACTCAGATGATTGAATCTGATAAGATAATAAAGTCGCCCTTGAGCGACGGATTGATCTTTGAAAACTGAACGAACAATACGTCAACGTTTAAATCATTAGTCTTTTTCGAAAAGACAAACGAGCTTAATCAACTCTTATATGGAGAGTTTGATCCTGGCTCAGGACGAACGCTGGCGGCGTGCCTAATACATGCAAGTCGAGCGGACTTCAGGGAGCTTGCTCCCTGAAGTCAGCGGCGGACGGGTGAGTAACACGTGGGCAACCTGCCTGTAAGACTGGGATAACTCCGGGAAACCGGGGCTAATACCGGATAACTCTTTTCCTCACATGAGGAAAAGCTGAAAGATGGTTTCGGCTATCACTTACAGATGGGCCCGCGGCGCATTAGCTAGTTGGTGAGGTAACGGCTCACCAAGGCCACGATGCGTAGCCGACCTGAGAGGGTGATCGGCCACACTGGGACTGAGACACGGCCCAGACTCCTACGGGAGGCAGCAGTAGGGAATCTTCCGCAATGGACGAAAGTCTGACGGAGCAACGCCGCGTGAGTGATGAAGGTTTTCGGATCGTAAAACTCTGTTGTCAGGGAAGAACAAGTACCGGAGTAACTGCCGGTACCTTGACGGTACCTGACCAGAAA
>NZ_CP098323.1:100000-102500 GCF_023657595.1 Cytobacillus firmus
AAGGGCGTTGAAGCCAGACCGCAAGGACTGGTGGAGCGCTTAGAAGTGAGAATGCCGGTATGAGTAGCGAAAGATGGGTGAGAATCCCATCCACCGAATGCCTAAGGTTTCCTGAGGAAGGCTCGTCCGCTCAGGGTTAGTCGGGACCTAAGCCGAGGCTGAAAAGCGTAGGCGATGGACAACAGGTTGATATTCCTGTACCACCTCTTTACCGTTTGAGCAATGGGGGGACGCAGGAGGATAGGGTAAGCGCGCTGCTGGATTAGCGCGTCCAAGCAGTTAGGCCGGTAATGAGGCAAATCCCATTACCATACAGGCTGAGCTGTGACGGCGAGGGAAATTTAGTACCGAAGTTCCTGATTCCACACTGCCAAGAAAAGCCTCTAGCGAGGGAAAAGGTGCCCGTACCGCAAACCGACACAGGTAGGCGAGAGAGAATCCTAAGGTGAGCGAGAGAACTCTCGTTAAGGAACTCGGCAAAATGACCCCGTAACTTCGGGAGAAGGGGTGCTCATTAGGGTGAATAGCCCTGATGAGCCGCAGTGAATAGGCCCAGGCGACTGTTTAGCAAAAACACAGGTCTCTGCGAAGCCGCAAGGCGAAGTATAGGGGCTGACGCCTGCCCGGTGCTGGAAGGTTAAGAGGAGAGGTTAGCGCAAGCGAAGCTTTGAATCGAAGCCCCAGTAAACGGCGGCCGTAACTATAACGGTCCTAAGGTAGCGAAATTCCTTGTCGGGTAAGTTCCGACCCGCACGAAAGGCGTAACGATCTGGGCACTGTCTCAACGAGAGACTCGGTGAAATTATAGTACCTGTGAAGATGCAGGTTACCCGCGACAGGACGGAAAGACCCCGTGGAGCTTTACTGTAGCCTGATATTGAATTTTGGTACAGCTTGTACAGGATAGGTAGGAGCCTGAGAAGCCGGAGCGCCAGCTTCGGTGGAGGCGTCGGTGGGATACTACCCTGGCTGTATTGAAATTCTAACCCGCGCCCCTGATCGGGGCGGGAGACAGTGTCAGGTGGGCAGTTTGACTGGGGCGGTCGCCTCCTAAAAAGTAACGGAGGCGCCCAAAGGTTCCCTCAGAATGGTTGGAAATCATTCGCAGAGTGTAAAGGCACAAGGGAGCTTGACTGCGAGACCTACAAGTCGAGCAGGGACGAAAGTCGGGCTTAGTGATCCGGTGGTTCCGCATGGAAGGGCCATCGCTCAACGGATAAAAGCTACCCCGGGGATAACAGGCTTATCTCCCCCAAGAGTCCACATCGACGGGGAGGTTTGGCACCTCGATGTCGGCTCATCGCATCCTGGGGCTGTAGTCGGTCCCAAGGGTTGGGCTGTTCGCCCATTAAAGCGGTACGCGAGCTGGGTTCAGAACGTCGTGAGACAGTTCGGTCCCTATCCGTCGTGGGCGCAGGAAATTTGAGAGGAGCTGTCCTTAGTACGAGAGGACCGGGATGGACGCACCGCTGGTGTACCAGTTGTCTTGCCAAAGGCATCGCTGGGTAGCTATGTGCGGAAGGGATAAGTGCTGAAAGCATCTAAGCATGAAGCCCCCCTCGAGATGAGATTTCCCATAGCGTCAAGCTAGTAAGATCCCTGAAAGATGATCAGGTTGATAGGTCAGAGGTGGAAGCGTGGCGACATGTGGAGCTGACTGATACTAATCGATCGAGGACTTAACCAAGTCATTGGTGAATACTCGGCAAACACTTCTTCATACATTATCTAGTTTTGAGGGAACGAAGTTTCTTCAACCAAATAGTCCGGTGGCGATAGCGAGAAGGTCACACCCGTTCCCATACCGAACACGGAAGTTAAGCTTCTCAGCGCCGATGGTAGTTGGGGGCTGTCCCCCTGTGAGAGTAGGACGCTGCCGGGCATATATAATGGAGGATTAGCTCAGCTGGGAGAGCATCTGCCTTACAAGCAGAGGGTCGGCGGTTCGATCCCGTCATCCTCCACCATATAACATGCCGGTGTAGCTCAATTGGTAGAGCAACTGACTTGTAATCAGTAGGTTGGGGGTTCAAGTCCTCTCGCCGGCACCACTTCAGTTCTTTTTATAGAATATGAGCCATTAGCTCAGTCGGTAGAGCAGATTGCAGCATCAGTGAATCACTTCAACCGAATAGCAATCTGTGACAAAACACGCAGTGTTTTTGAACATCTGACTCAGCAGAAACAAGCTTTAGGAAACATTATTTAGCATGAGCCATTAGCTCAGTCGGTAGAGCATCTGACTTTTAATCAGAGGGTCGAAGGTTCGAGTCCTTCATGGCTCACCATTTTTAATTTCATATTGCGGGTGTGGCGGAATTGGCAGACGCACCAGACTTAGGATCTGGCGCCGCAAGGCGTGGGGGTTCGACTCCCTTCACCCGCACCATTTTAAGCGGAAGTAGTTCAGTGGTAGAACATCACCTTGCCAAGGTGGGGGTCGCGGGTTCGAATCCCGTCTTCCGCTCCATTTTTATGCCGGGGTGGCGGAACTGGCAGA